>JARFUL010000111.1 GCA_029289015.1 Syntrophobacteria bacterium
TTGCCATCAGGACCGCAGGCGAAAACCGGGAGGCATACACCTAGGATTTATGTCTCCTTAAAGGATATGGAGGTGCTAAATGGCAAAAAAGCGACTTGTCTTCAGCTTTCCCACGAGCCTGCTCGACCAGCCGATCACGTATCAGTTGGTCAAAAGGTACGACCTGATGGTGAACATACTGAGAGCCAGGGTAACTCCCAGGGAAGAGGGGGAGCTGGTGGTAGAGGTGAGCGGAGACAAAAAGAGCCTGGAGGAGGGGCTTAGATTCATCGAAGAGGCCGGCGTGGGAATAAAACCCTTAGCCCAGAGAATTATAAGGCACGAGAATCTGTGCATTGAATGCACCGCGTGTACCTCGGCCTGCCCCACCGGCGCGCTGTTGGTGGAAAGACCCGACATGAGGCTCGTGTTCGACGGCGAAAAATGCATCGCGTGCGAGCTGTGCGTGCCCACCTGCGCGTATAAGGTGATGGAGATGGTGTTTTAAAATTAGAATACCTCAAACAACGGGAGCGGCCTATGCCGCTCCTTTATCTTATCTTGGCTCATCACGAAAGAGGCACTTAGTGATTACAACTAAGTGCCCTTTATTACTATATTTTGGCTCCCCGGGACGGACTCGAACCGCCGACCTAGTGGTTAACAGCCACCCGCTCTACCAGCTGAGCTACCGAGGATCTTTAAGTGACAATAAATACTATCCGCAGCCACCCCTTCCGTCAACAGAAAACCATAAGAAATTATGAGCGCTAACCAGTTAGACTAACAGCTCTTTTCGACTTTTAAATACGTTGAAAACTTCATCCGGGGTCAGTGCTCCCCGAAAACCGGTCTCCCCCAACTCGAAAAGCCTTCCAGCTATCCGGGCCGCGTCCCCCTCAAAGCCGAGCTTTGAAATCAGGCCCCTCGCGTTTCTGAACTCTGCCACCTCCCCGTCGAACACCACCGCGTGGCCGTCTATCACCAGGACCCTGTCCGCGGCCAGTACGCCCTCCCGGCGGTTGGCAGTGGCCAAAACCGTCCTGCCGCGACGAGCCATCCTTCCGAGCAGCTCAAAGAGGCGCGTCCTCGCGGGCCTGTCCAGCATGGCCGAGGGCTCTTCAAAGAGAATCACGCGGGAATCGGTGAGCAGTCCGTGGGCCAGGAGAAGCCTCTTTTTCTCACCCCCGGAAAGCCCGGACACGAACCTTTTCTCATAGCCGCTGAGCCCCACGCGGGCCAGGGCATCCGCGGCCATAGACCTGATGGAGCCTGTGTCCAGCCCCCGGCTCTCCAGGGTAATTCCCAGGTCGTCCTCAACAATGGGTGAGACGAACTGGCTGTCCGGGTCCGCGAATATGGGGAAGAGCCCGCTGGCGCGCGCTCCGGGCTCAACCTCCCGGCCGAAGACCGTGATCCTTCCCGAGGAGGGGCTGATAAGGCCGCAGGCCAGCCTGAGCAAGGCCCCCCTCCCCGCGCCGGTTCCTCCCACCAGCGCGGTCCACTCGCCCAGAGCCAGCTCGAAGCTCACCCCTTCGAGCAGCCGGCCGTGCCGGGGATGATAGAGGCTCACATCCTCAAATTTCAAGGCAGCCATGCCCCATCCTTTCCGGGGTTCCCAAAACAGGTGAAGGGGCGGCTCGCTCCCGCCCCCTCCCAAAGACTTCCGGCAGGGGAGCCTCCTACTCCTTGGGCTCCTCCACTTTTTCCTCTTCAGGCTCGTCCTGAGGCTCCTCGGCCCCGGAATCGGCCTCAGCGTCATCCCCGCGGGGTGTTTCGGCTTCAGCCTCCTTCGCGGCCTCTTCCTCTTCAGCCTGTACTTCAACCTCTTCGGGCTCTTCCTTTACCTCTTTTTTGGCCTTGGGCTTCTTCTCTTTGGCGGCCTTGGGCTCCTCTTTCTTCGCCTTTTTGGCAGCCGCTTTCTTCCTGGTCCGCTTCTTGGCCTTGGGCTTAGTCTCCTCTTTTAGCAGCTCGATGATGCTCATGCGCGCGGCGTCACCCGTTCTGAACCCAACCTTGACTATCCGGGTGTACCCGCCCTGGCGGTCCTGGAAGCGCTCGGCCAGCTCGCTGAAGAGCTTGGCCACCACATCCTTGCTCTTTATGTACGCGAGGGCCTGCCTGCGCGCGTGGAGGTCGCCCCTCTTGCCGAGGGTGATCATCTTGTCCGCCACCCTTCTCAGCTCCTTGGCCTTGGCGTCGGTGGTCTTGATACGCTCGTGCTCCAGGAGAGAGGTCACCAGGTTCCTGAGGAGTGCCCTCCTGTGGGCGGTGGTCCTGCCCAGCTTTCTTCCAGATTTGAGGTGCCGCATTCAGTCGGTTTCCTTTCGCCTTTCCATCAGTTCCTCCCGGGAGAGGAAGTTGTCGAACTTCATCCCGAGATGGAGCCCCATTCCGGCGAGTATCTCCTTTATCTCGTTTAGAGACTTGCGCCCGAAGTTCTTGGTCTTGAGCATCTCGGCCTCGGTCCTCTGGACCAGCTCGCCTATGAACCGTATGTCCGCGTTCTTGAGGCAGTTGGCCGAGCGCACGGAAAGCTCCAGCTCGTCCACGGACCTGAAGAGGTTCTCGTTGAATTCGATGCCCTCCTCGTCCTCATCCTCCAGAGGCTCCTCATCCTGCTCGGGGAAGTTGATGAACGCGGCAAGCTGGTCCTTGAGTATCTTGGCCGCAAAAGCCAGCGCGTCCTCCGGAGTGACGGAGCCGTCGGTCCAGACCTCCATGGTTAGCTTGTCATAGTCGGTGATCCGCCCCACCCTCGACTGGGTTACCACATAGTTCACCTTGCGTATCGGTGAAAAGACCGCGTCTATCGCGACGACTCCGATGGGGGCCTTCGCGTCCTCGTGCCTCTCCGCGGGCTCGTAACCCTTGCCCAGCTGGACCACCATCTCCATCCTCAGGTCGGCCTGGGGGCCCAGGGTCGCGATGTGCTTCTCGGGAGTGAGCACCTCCACGGAAGGGTCACAGATGATGTCCGCGCCCGCTACCGTGCCCTCGCCCTTCTTCTCTATGCGGATCGTCTTGGGGCCTTCCTCATGCATCCTGAACCTCAACTCCTTCAGATTCAGGATGATGTCGGTTACGTCCTCTGTTACATCGGTAATGGTTGAGAACTCGTGGAGGACATTGTCTATGCGCACGCTGACTATGGCCGCGCCCTGGAGCGAGCTGAGGAGTACCCTTCTTAACGCGTTGCCCAGGGTGAGCCCGAAACCCATCTCTAAGGGCTCACACTCAATCTTTGCGTAGGTCCCATCCTCTTTTTGGTCCCTGACTTCGAGCCTCTTCGGGCGGATAAGCTCCCGCCAGTTGCGCATGATCAGCGCCGCGCCCCGAAGCTCTTCCACCTGCTCCACACTTTCGGTGAGTTGCTCTCCCACCCTGTTACCTCCTTCGTTGTCCCGTAAAAAATTGTCGGCTACTTGGAGTAGAACTCCACTATCAGCCTCTCTTGTATGGGCATGGTTATGTCTTCCCTAACCGGTAGGGTCTTCACCTCGCCCTCGAATTTGTTTTTATAAAGATCGAGCCAGCCGGGAATCCCGCGCCTGTCCACCAGTTCGAGCCCCTCCAGGATGGGCGCGACATTGCGGCTCTTCTCCTTGACAGCCATCACATCGCCCATGTTTACAAGAAAAGAGGGGATGTTTACCTTGCGCCCGTTGACCGTAATGTGGCCGTGGCGGACCAGCTGGCGGGCCTGGGTGCGGGAGACCGCAAACCCCAGCCTGAAGACCACGCTGTCCAGCCTGCGCTCCAGAAGCACGAGGAGGTTGGTGCCGGTAATGCCCCTCTGGCGCTCCGCCCTGTGGAAATAGGACCTGAACTGGCGCTCCATGAGCCCGTACATCCTGCGGACCTTCTGCTTCTCCCTGAGCATATCCCTGTAGCCGGAGGCCTTCATCCTCCTCTGGCCGTGCTGGCCGGGAGGGTAGCTCCTCCTCTCGAAACTGCACTTGTCGGAGTAGCAGCGGTCCCCCTTGAGGTAAATCTTCAGGTTCTCCCGCCGGCAGAGCCGACAAACCGATCCACGATACCTGCCCAAGTCGTCAACCTCCTTTTTCTATACTCTGCGCCGCTTTGGAGGACGGCAGCCGTTGTGGGGTATGGGGGTGACGTCCTTGATGAGAGTGACGTTCAGGCCCGCGGCCTGGAGCGACCTGAGAGCCGCCTCCCGGCCCGAGCCGGGCCCCTTCACATATACCTCCACATTCTTGACCCCGTGCTCCATCGCCCGCTTTGCCACGTCGTCCGCGGCCACCTGAGCCGCAAAGGGGGTGGACTTCCTGGAGCCCTTGAACCCCTGGCTTCCCGCGCTGGCCCACACGATGACGTTCCCGGTCATGTCGGTAATGGTCACGATGGTGTTGTTGAAAGTGGCCTTTATGTGGGCGACCGCGTTGAGGATGTTCTTCTTCTCCCTCTTGCGGCGCCCCCCTTTGAACTTGGCCTTGGCCATCTTAGCTCCTTAACCCCTCTTCCTTCTGCCGATGACAGCCCGCCTGGGGCCGCGCCTCGTGCGGGCGTTGGTGTGGGTCCTCTGGCCCCTGACGGGCATACCCCGCCTGTGCCTGAGCCCCCGGTAGCAACCGGTATCCATGAGCCTCTTTATGTTCATGGAGACCTCGGTCCTGAGATCACCCTCCACCTTGTACTCAGCGTCAATGATCTGTCTGATCTGGTTCACCTCTTCAGGCGTCAGATCATCGGTGTTCCTGTCCTTGTCCACCCCCGCCTTCGCGAGGATCTCGTTTGACAAAGAGCGGCCGATCCCAAAGATGTAGGTCAGGCCTATCTCTATCCTCTTCTTGCGGGGAAGATCTATACCAGCAATGCGCGCCAAGATTCCCTCCTTGTCGGATTCCGGTTAAAATACCAGGCAAATGTTAGAGCTACCCCTGCCTCTGCTTGTGCTTGGGGTTCTCGCAAATGACCCTTACCCGTCCGTGCCGCCTTATTATCTTGCACTTGCGGCAGATCTTCTTTACCGAGCTCCGAACCTTCATGGCTAAGGCCCCTTATCAATCCTTGCTTCTGTAGACTATTCTGCCGCGGGAAAGGTCGTAGGGAGAAAGCTCCACCGTCACCTTGTCACCGGGGAGGATCCTGATGTAGTTCATCCGCATCTTGCCCGAAATATGGGCCAGGACCCGGTGCCCGTTTTCCAGCTCCACCCGGAACATGGTGTTTGGGAGCGGCTCCACCACCTTGCCTTCAACAACAATGGCTTCTTCTTTTGTCATATAAAATAACCTCTAAGCTGTTATTTCCACGCCCTCGCTGTAAAATCAGCCTGCCAGGGCTCAAGGAAGAGTTAGAATATCCGGGCCGTCCTCAGTTACGGCCACCGTGTGCTCGAAGTGGGCCGAGAGCGACCGGTCCTTGGTCACCGCGGTCCACCCGTCATCCAAACATTCCACTTCCCAGCCGCCCATGTTTATCATGGGCTCGATGGCCATCACCATGCCGGCCCTGAGAACCTCCCCCTCCCCCGGGTTCCCGAAGTTGGGCACCTGGGGCTCCTCGTGGAGGCTCTTTCCTATGCCGTGGCCCACGAACTCCCTCACCACCGAGTACCCGTATCCTTCCACATGGGACTGGATAGCGTGGGATATGTCGCCCCTCGTGTTTCCCGGGACCATCTGCTCGATCCCTTTATGGAGGGCGCGACGCGTTACCTTCATGAGCTTCCTGGCCTTCTTCGAGACCCTGCCCACGGGTCTGGTGACCGCGCTGTCGCCGTAGTAGCCGCCCATGAGGACCCCGAAGTCAAAGCTTATTATATCACCCTCCTTGAGGACCACGGACCGGCTGGGGATCCCGTGGACCACCGCCTCGTTCACCGAGGTGCACAGCGACGCGGGATATCCCCGGTAGCCCTTGAAGGCCGGCACCGCGCCGGGGAACCTGGTGAGCTCCTTTTCCGCGATCTCGCTGAGCTCCCAGGTTGTAACCCCGGGCTCTATGGACCTGATCACTACGTCGAGGATCTGGACCACGATCCTCGAGGCCGCCCTGATCTTCTCTATCTCTTCCTTTGTCTTTATGGGGATCAAATCCGCCTAGCCCAGTACAACGGTTATCCTCTGAAATACGTCGTCGAGGCCCCCCACACCTTCGATGGGACGGATCTTTCCCTGCTTGCTGTAGTAGTCTATAAGGGGCATGGTCTGGTCCTTGTAGACGCCCAGCCTGTTCTTCACCGTCTCCTCGTTGTCGTCGTCGCGCTGGTAGAGCTCCCCGCCGCACTTGTCGCAAACGCCCTCTTTCTGGGGGGGCTTCCACATGATGTGGTACCCGGCCGCGCAGCCCTTGCACGCGCGGCGGCCGGTGAGCCTCTTCACCAGCTCATCGTCGGGAACGTCGATGGAGACCACGTGGTCTATGTTGCTGCTCGCCTTGGACAGAGCCGCGTCCAGGGCCTCGGCCTGACCCAAGGTCCGGGGAAAGCCGTCCAGCATGTATCCGGTATTGCAGTCGTCCTCCTTGAGCCTCTCGTCCACGATCCCGATGACCACGTCGTCGGGCAGGAGCTGGCCCTGGTCCATGTACTCCTTCGCGACCTTTCCAAGCTCCGTGCCCGCGGCCACCGCGGCCCGGAGCATGTCGCCGGTGGAGATCTGGGGTATCTTGTAGCGGTCAATCATCTTCTCAGCCTGGGTGCCCTTGCCGGCACCGGGAGGTCCCAACAGAATGATGTTCATAAAAGTCCTCCTTTAGTCGCTACTATCAAACTTAACAGCCAATGTCCTAAACAAGACCCCAACCCAAACGGCCAATACTGGCCTCTTTTAATCATTCAGGCTACCTCCGCCTGGTGGTCTTCATGAACCCCTCGTAGTGCCGGGTGAGCAGATGGGCCTCTATCTGGGCCATGGTGTCTATGGCCACCCCCACCACGATGAGCAGAGAAGTCCCGCCGAAGTAGAACGGCACCCTGTAGCTGGTTATCAAAAAAGTGGGGAGCACGCACACCGCGGATACGTAGATCGCGCCGCCGAAGGTGATCCTGGTCAGCACCCGGTCTATGAAATCCGAGGTGGACTTCCCGGGCCGGTAGCCCGGAATGTATCCCCCGTGCTTGCGCATGTTGTCCGCCACGTCCACCGGGTTGAAGGTCACCGCGGTGTAGAAGTAGCAGAAGAAAATTATGGAGCCCACGTAAATAATAGTATAGGCCAGCCTTCCGGGCGCGAGCGCCGCGGAGATGGATTTTATCCAGCCCACGTTCACGAAGTTGGCTATGGTCGCGGGGAACATGATTATGGACGACGCGAATATGGGCGGTATGACCCCCGCGGTGTTCACCTTGAGCGGCAGGTGGGTGGACTGGCCGCCGTAGATCCTTCGCCCTATGATCCTTTTGGCGTACTGGACCGGGATGCGGCGCTGCGCGGTCTCAACGTAGATTATCGCGGCCACGACTGCCAGCATCATCACCAGGAGCACCATCATGATGAAGGGGGACATCGCGCCTTCCTTCACCATGGACGAGGTCTTGGCAATAGCGGAGGGCATGTTGGCCACTATGCCCGCGAAGATTATCAGGGATATCCCGTTGCCTATGCCCTTTTCCGTTATCTGCTCACCCAGCCACATGAGGAACGCGGTGCCCGCGGTGAGGGTGAGCGTGGTCATGAACCTGAAATACCAGCCAGGCGCGGCCACCGCGGACATCTCTCCCACCCTCATGCCTTCGAGCCCCAGCGCGATGAACATGCCCTGGATGAGGCTGAGGCCCACAGTGCCCCAGCGGGTGTACTGGGTTATCTTCTTGCGGCCCTCGTCCCCCTCCTTTGAGAGCCTGTCCAGGTGCGGGATCACCACGGTGAGGAGCTGGATGATAATGGACGCGGAGATGTAGGGCATTATGCCCAGCGCAAAGATGGAAAGCTGACTCAGCGCGCCGCCGGAGAACATGTCGAAGAAGCTGAAGAGAGTCCCCTGCTGGCCTGCAAAGAACGCGGAGAGCGCCTGCGCGTTGATGCCCGGGGTGGGCACGTAGACCCCGATCCTGAAGACGGCCAGGAAGAGGAGCGTCAGGGTGATCCTCCTCTTGAGCTCAGGGATCTTGGTTATGGCAGATAGGCCGCCTAACAAACTATACTACCTCCACCTGCCCCCCCGCGGCCTCGATCTTCTGTTTCGCCGCGCCGGAGATCTTGGTCACCTTCACCGTGAGCGGCCTGTCTATCTCGCCCACGGCCAAAAGCTTTACGCCGTCCCTCACCTGCTTTATCAGCCCCTTGACCCTGAGCGCGTCCACGTCCACCACGCTGTCTTTCTCAAACCGGTTCAGGTCGCGGATGTTTACCAGCGCGTACCTCTTCTTGAAGCGGTTGGCAAACCCCCTCTTGGGCAGCCTCCTCTGGATGGGCGTCTGGCCGCCCTCGTACCAGTGGGGCACCTTGCCGCCGGAGCGCGCGCCCACCCCTTTTGTGCCCCTGCCCGAGGTCTTGCCCTTGCCGGAGCCCGTTCCCCGGCCCACCCGCATGGGCTTCTTGCGGGAGCCCTTGGGGGGCGAAAGCTTCTTAAGATCCATCCTTTACCTCCACCAGATGGGAGACTTTTCTTACCATGCCCATGATAGTCTGGCTCGCGGGAAGCCTCACCGTCTTGTTGAGCTTGGTCAGGCCGAGCGCCTTGAGCACCCTGCGGTGCTTCTCGGGCCTCCCGATGCTGCTCTTTACGAGGGTTATCTCCACTTCACGCACTTTGGCCATCTTCCTCCGCCTCGTCACCCTTCTTGAGTCTGCCCCGCCTGGCCGTTATCTCCGCGGGGCTCATCATCCTTGTAAACGCCTCGAAAACCGCCCTCACCATGTTGTGGGGGTTCCTGGAGCCGTAGCACTTGGTGAGGATGTTCTCCACACCCGCGGCCTCCATGACCGCGCGCACCGCGCCTCCGGCAATGACCCCGGTCCCTTCCCTTGCGGGGCGCATGAAGACCTTTGTCGCGCCGAACCTGCCCTCCATGATGAAGGGAATGGTGCCCTCTATCAAGGGGATGTCGATCATCGCCTTCTTCGCGGCCTCAATCCCCTTGCGGATGGCCTCGGGAACCTCCTGGGCCTTGCCGCTGCCGAAACCGACCTTGCCGTTGACGTCTCCCACCACGACTATGGCGCTGAAGGAGAAACGCCGGCCCCCCTTCACCACCTTGGCCACCCGGTTGATGAAGACCACCTTGTCAATAAGCTGGCGCTCATCCATACTTTCTCTGAGCACGAAAGACGTCCTCCTTTCCTAAAACGTAAGCCCGACCTCCCGGGCCGCGTCGGCCAGGGCCTTGACCCGGCCGTGGTAGAGGTAGCCTCCGCGATCGAAGACCACCTTGTCGATCCTGCTCTCCCTGGCCTTCTTGGCCACGAGATTCCCGACCCTCTTCGCTATCTCCACCTTGTTCTTGGCAGGGCCCAGGGCCCTTATGTCCGGGGAGAGGGACGAGGCCGAAACCAGGGTCCGGCCCTCGGAGTCGTCGATCACCTGGGCATAGATGTGCCTCGCGGAACGAAACACGCTGAGCCGCGGCCTTTCGCCGGTGCCAAAGACCTTCTTGCGAACCCTCTTCTTTCTCTTTATACGCCCCGCTACCTTCGGGTTTAGTCTCTTTGACATACCTGAGTTCCTATACCACTCCCGTGACGCCGGCCTTGCCCGCCTTGCGCCGGATTACTTCCTCGAGATACTTGATGCCCTTGGCCTTGTAGGGGTCGCAGGGCCTCACCGCCCGTATATTGGCCGCTACGGTGCCGAGAAGCTCCTTGTCTATCCCCTTCAGGGTGATGAGGTTCTTCTTGGGTTCCACCTCGGCCTCAATCCCCTTGGGCAGGTTGAAGACAACCGGGTTGGAGTAGCCGATGTTCAGGGTGAGCTGGCTGCCCTGCACCTGGGCCCGGTAGCCCACGCCGTTTATCTCGAGAACCCTGGTGTACCCCTGGCTGACGCCAAGCACCATGTTGTTTATCAGCGAACGGTAGAGCCCCTGGAAAGCCCTCGCTTTCTTGTTCTCGGCCCAGGGAAGCACCCTGATCTCGTCTTTTCCCACCTCCACCTGCACCTTGGGGTCGATATCCTTCTCCAGGGTGCCGAGGCCGCCCTTTACCAAGACCCGCCCTTTGCTCACCGTAACCGTTACTCCCTCGGGCAGGGGTATGGGCTTCTTTCCGACCCTTGACATGACTGAAATATCTCCTTTAAACCTTACCAGACGTTAAGAATATGCTCACCGCCCACCCCTATGGACTTTGCGTCACGGTCGGTGAGGATGCCCTTGGAGGTGGAGAGCACCGCCACCCCGTAGCCCCCCAGCACCTCGGGGATCTCGTCCTTTTTCACGTAGACCCTGAGCCCGGGCTTAGTGATCTTCTTAAGGCCGAGGATGATGGGACGATGCTTGTCGTCGTATCTCAGGTTGATTACTATGGTTCCCTGCTTTTTATCCTTTATCAGCCGGTACTTCTTTATAAATCCCTCATCCTTAAGGATCTTGGCGATCGCGAGCTTCATCTTGGAAGCGGGCATCTCCACCTTGTCCATGCGGTTCATGCATGCATTTCTGATCCTGGTCAGCATATCGGCTACCGGGTCGGTCATCATGGGCCGTGATACTCCTTTCTAAAAACTGATGCCCAATTTAAAAACCCAACCGTTAGATCCTTCAACCTAATGGCCTTAATCCGTTGGCTAAGAGTCCTACCAGCTGGCCTTGGAGACCCCGGGGAGCTCTCCCCTCGAGGCCATGTCCCTGAAGCAGATCCGGCAGATCCCGAACTTCCTCAGAAAGGCCCTGGGCCGCCCGCAGATGGGGCAGCGGTTGTACTTGCGCACCTTGAACTTGGGCTCTCTGTTGGCTTTTACTATAAGAGCTTTCCTGGCCAACGAAACCTCCTTTACCTCTTGAAGGGCATCCCCATCTTCTGGAGCAGCGCCTTGCCCTCCTCGTCGTTATGGGCGGTGGTTACTATGGTTATGTTCATCCCCTTGATCTTCTTGATCTTGTCGTAGTTTATCTCGGGGAAGATGATCTGCTCCTTTATGCCGATGGTATAGTTGCCGCGGCCGTCGAAGGAGCGGTCCGGCAACCCACGGAAGTCCTTCACCCTGGCGAGGGCTATGTTCACCAGCCGGTCGAAGAACTCGTACATCCTCCGGCTCCTCAGGGTGACCATGCAACCTATGGGCATGCCCTCCCTCAGCCTGAAGGACGCTATGGACCTGCGGGCCTTGGTCACCACCGGCTTCTGCCCCGTGATAATGGCCAGCTCCTCCATCGCGTCGTCAAGGATCTTTATGTCCTGGAGCGCCGCGCCCAGTCCCATGTTGACCACGATCTTCTTCAGCTTGGGCGCGCGCATGTGGGTCTTTATGCCCAGCTCCTCCATCAGGGCCGGGGCCACCTCTTTCCTGTAATATTCCAAAAGCCTTGCCAAAACTCGCCTCCGTGACCTCTAAGAGTCGATCACCTCGTCGCACTTCTTGCAAAAACGCATGCGGGTGCCGTCCTCCAGGACCTTGCGGCCCATTGGGGAGGGGTCCGTGCATTTGGGGCAGACCACCATGAGGTTGGAGATCTGGATGGGCCCCTCCTTCTCGATGATGCCGCCCTGGCGGCTGTGGGGGCCCGGCCTCTGGTGCCTCTTCACCATGTTCAGCTTCTCCACCACAACCCGGTTTTTCTTGGGAAGCACCCTGAGGACCTTGCCGGTCTTTCCCGCCTCTTTGCCGGTGACGACCTTTACTATGTCATTCTTTCTTATGTTGAGCTTTTTATGCTTAAAGTGATTCTTCACGGCCATTTTGCCTGCTCCTTGGGTACCCTAGAGGACCTCGGGCGCTAAAGAGACTATCTTCATGAACCCCTTGGCCCGGAGCTCCCTGGCCACCGGCCCGAAAATCCGGGTCCCGATGGGCTCTCGGTACTGGTTTATGAGGACCGCGGAGTTGTCGTCGAACCGGATGTAGGACCCGTCCGCGCGCCTTATCTCCTTCTTGGTCCTCACCACCACCGCGCGCATCACCTCGCCCTTCTTCACCTTGGAGCCGGGGATGGCCTCCTTTATGGAGACCACGATAATGTCCCCCACCCGGGCGTACCTCCTCTTGGTCCCTCCCAGGACCTTCATGCAATATAGGCGTTTCGCCCCCGAGTTGTCGGCGGCCAGAAGCCTTGTCTCCTGCTGAATCATGGCCTTGTATCCTTAAAACCTATCTCTAGACCGGAGCCTTCCGAACAACGGAAAGGAGCCTGTGGCGCTTGCTCCGGCTCATCGGCCTGGTCTCCACAATCTTCACCTTGTCGCCCACCCCGCAAACGCCGTTCTCGTCGTGGGCCAGGTACTTCTTCTTGCGGCGGATGTACTTCTTGTAGCGGCGGTGCTTTATCAGCCGCTCCACAACAACCACCACGGTCTTGTCCATGCCGGTGGAGACCACGGTCCCCACCTTGGTCCTCATGATTCCTCTCGTATCCTTCACCCGGCCACCCTCTAAGAAGCCTGCTCTTTTTCGAGCAGGATGGTTTTCACCCTCGCTATGTTGCCGCGGGTCCTCCTGAGCTGAGCGGTGTTGTCCAGCTGGCCCGTCGCGTGCTGGAACGTGAGGTTGAAGAGCGCTTCCCTGAGCTCCCGCTCCTTCTCCTCCAGCTCGTCCACCGTCATGTCTCTTAGCTCCTGAGGCTTCATCGGATATCTCCCCTTACCACGAACTGGGTGGGGAAGGGAAGCTTGTGCGCGGCCAGCCTCATGGCCTCCCTGGCCACGGCCTCGGACACCCCCTTCATCTCGTAGAGCACCCGGCCGGGCTTTATCACGCAGACCCAGCCCTCAGGAGAGCCCTTGCCCTTGCCCATCCTCGACTCGGTGGGCTTGCTGGTTATGGGCTTGTCGGGAAAGACCCGTATCCATACCTTCGCGCCCCTCTTCACGTGGCGGGTTATGGCCACGCGGGCCGCCTCGATCTGCCGCGCGGTCATCCAGCCGCACTCCGTGGCCTTGAGGCCGAAGTCGCCGAACTGCACCCGGGAGCCCCGGTAGGCCTTGCCCCTCATGCGCCCTTTCTGTCTCTTGCGGAACCTTACCTTTTTTGGAGCCAGCATCTCTAAAACCCTTCATCAGGGCGGGTCATTAAGTCTCGTCGAGAACCTCGCCCTTGAATATCCAAACCTTAACGCCTATGGTGCCGTAGGTAGTCTTCGCGGTCGCGGTGCCGTAGTCTATGTCGGCCCGAAGGGTATGGAGCGGCACCCTGCCTTCCCTGTACCACTCCTTGCGGGCTATCTCCGTGCCGGCCAGCCTTCCGCCGCAGGCCACCCTTATGCCCTCCGCGCCGAACTTCATGGCCAGGGAGACCGCCTTCTTCATGGCCCGGCGGAACGCTATCCTCCGCTCCAGCTGAAGCGCGATGTTCTCCGCGACCAGCTGCGCGTCCACCTCGGGCTTGCGCACCTCCACAATGTCGAGAATAAATTCGGTGTCGAATCTATTTTCCAGATCCTTCTTCACCCGGTCTATCTCCACACCTTTCTTGCCGATGACGAGACCGGGCCGCGCGGTGTGGATCTTGACCTTGGCCTTGTTGCCCGCGCGCTCTATCTCGATCTTGGAGATCCCCGCGAGGTAGAGCCTCTCTTTAAGATATTTCCTCACCTGGTAGTCCTCGTATACGAACTTCGCGTAGTCCCTGCCGGCGAACCAGCGGGAGTCCCAGGTGCGGGTTACTTTTAATCTAAGTCCGATGGGGTTAACCTTCTGTCCCAAGCCTGGCCTCCTTTGCTCTTATTGATGAGCCTTCTATCCAAAGGGTCGAAAAAATCCTACAGCTCGTCCAAGACCACCGTGAGGTGGCTGGTCCTCTTCAAGATGCGCGTGGCCCTGCCCATTGCCCGGGCCCGCCACCTCTTGAGCATCGGCCCCGGGTCCACGTAGACCCTCTTTATGTAGAGGGTGTCCAGGTCCACCCGCTGGGTGTACTCCGCGTTGGCAAGCGCGGAATCAAGCACCTTCTTGAGGATCCTGGCCCCCTTCTTGGGGGTGTA
>JARFUL010000112.1 GCA_029289015.1 Syntrophobacteria bacterium
CTGGGGGCCTTTGCCCGCCTTGTTCACCTCCAGGACATGACCCCTTATCCGGTCGCCGGGCCGGTAGTTCTCCCGGGGAACCTGCTCCCGGATGGGGAGCAGCGCCTCGGCCCTGCCCAGGGTGACGATGATCCCCGCGCGGTCCACCCTTTGGACGATCCCGTGGATGATCTGGCCCTGGCGGTCCTTGAACTCCTCGTAGATCACGTCCCTTTCCGCGTCCTTCATCCGCTGGATTATGACCTGCTTGGCAGACTGCGCGGCTATGCGGCCGAACCCCGAGGTGTCCATCTTCACCCCCAGCTCGTCGCCGATTATGCAGCCCGGGTCGTACTCCTTGCCCTCAGCATAGGAGATCTCGAGCTCGGGCTCCTCGACCTCTTCCACCACGATCTTGAACTGGTAGGCCTCCAGCTCGCCCCTCTCCTCGTTGTATATGACCTCAAAGTCAACCTCGGGGCCGAACTTCTTGCGGGCCGCGGACTTGATGGCCTCAAGCAGGGTCTCGACAAGCACAGACCTCTCGATGCCCTTGTCCCTGCTCACCTGATCTATGAGTCGTTTAAGCTCCGGTATCATCTAAACCTCGATCTTGTTAATACTGAAAAGTATCATCAAAACTCCCTATCCCGCCAACCCTACTCGAACCTGTAGACAAGGTTGGCCCTCTCCAGGTCGTCAAGGGGCAGCCGGTGGGTCTGGCCCTCGGCCTCCACCAGGAGGACGCCCCCGTTGACCTCCATGAGGGTCCCCCTGAAGTTGCGGCGGCCTCCTATGGCATTGTACAGCCTTACTCTTACTTCCTCGCCCCGGTGGCTCATGAAGTCTTCGGCCGTGCGCAGCGGGCGGTCGAGCCCGGGCGATGAGACCTCCAGCAGGTACGGGCCCGGCATCAGGTGCTCGTTGACGTCCAAAAGACCGCTCACATCACGGGAGACATCCGCGCAGTCACCCACGTCCACCCCGCCCTCTTTGTCTATGAAGAGCCGAAGCAGGGCCCGGCCCCCCCTCTGGGGAGCATAGACCAGCTCCACCAGGGTCATTCCCCTCCTTTGCAGGATGGGGGCGAAGAGCTCTCTCAGCTCCTTTCTCACTATCTTTAAATGCTCGCTCAAAACCTTGCCCCTAATGAAAAGGCGGGCTTTAGGCCCACCTCTACTCGATCTTTGGATTTTCTCAGCCCCAAACCCAAAAGAGGTCTAGAGGTAACAAGGGTCACTGACCCGAAAATCCACTAATCGAAGCAGGCCCAGTACTCCCGGCCCCCTCGAAAAGGGAAACCCAAAGCGCCATCCGGCCGACCCAAATTTCGCACGACCGCAGGGCCCGGGAACAAACTAGGCGGCTAATGCCGCCCGCGGTTACGGCCACTGAAACTGGAGCGGGCAACGGGACTCGAACCCGCGACTCCGAGCTTGGGAAGCTCGTACTCTACCAACTGAGTTATGCCCGCTGAAGGCACCAACTGCCTTCAAAACTACTTCCTAAATCAAGATTAAAACCAAAGGGTGGCAGGAAGTCAAGGAAAAACGCCAGCACGCAAGGGATGCAGCCGGGAGCGCCACCACGCGCGCGGGCAGCCAAGAGTCTCTCTTTGGGCCCGGGCTTTTTTTTGATTTTCACGCGACCGTTTTTCCCTTTGGTCCGAGGTGTGGTATAAAAATGGCCATTCAACCCCAAGGAGGTTGCCATGGACTTTCAATCGTCAGCCGCGCTGATCGGCTCCCTGCCCCACGAGGACCACGGAGCGGCCCTAGAGCTGGTGCTCGCTCACATAACGGAGGTTCCAGGATGGGTCCAGCTCCCCAAGAATCCCGCGGAGGGGATGGTGGAGCAGTTTGCCCGGGGGCTGCCGGGGCTTGCCGGGAGGCGCTGGTCCAGCTACATCGACACCTCGGACCCGGGCTTCGAGGAAGAGCTTTTAGGATTCTTCGAGGACTACCTCGCGGTGACGGAAGGCGGGCTCGACGTCGCGTCCTCCAGGTTCGCGCTCTCGCCGCCCGAGGACGCGGGGTTCTCCCTCTTTCAAAAGAAGTGCTCCGGCCGGGGCCGGGTCGCGCTGAAGGGCCAGATCACCGGGCCTTTCACCATCGCCGCGTCCCTCACCGACGAGAACAAGCGGCTCGCGCTCTACAACGACCAGCTCAAGGACGCAATCGTCAAGCACCTCGAACTCGGGGGACGTTTTCAGGTGGAAAGGCTTAACGCGATCTCCGAGAACGTGCTCATCTTCATGGACGAGCCCGCGCTCGCGGGGTTCGGCACGTCCGCGTTCATCTCGGTCTCCAGGGAGGAGGTGGCCGGGATGCTCGGGGAGGTGGCCCGGGGGATTCGCGCAGCAGGAGGGCTCGCGGGGATCCACGTGTGCGCGAACACCGACTGGTCCCTCGTCTTGGACCTGCCGCTGGACGTGGTGAACTTCGACGCGTACAGCTACCTCGACAGGTTCGCGCTCTACCGGAACGAGGTGCTCGCGTTTCTCGAAGGGGGTGGCAGCATCGCGTGGGGCATAGTGCCCACCATGAACGAGGCGGACATCCTCGCGGAGACGCCGGAATCCCTGGCTGAAAGGCTCGTCTCCCAGGCCGAAGAGCTCTTCAAAGGCGAGCTGAGCCTTAAGGAGGTGTTCGCAAGGTCGCTCATAACGCCCAGCTGCGGGTGCGGGTCCCTCACGGTTGAGCTGGCGGAGAAGGTGGTAAGAGAGACCGCCCAGGTATCGAGGCTGGTGAGGGAGAGGTTCGGGCTGTAGCCGTATCATCCGCTTGAGGGCCGATGGATGGGGTGGCAGATGCACTCTCTCGAATATACGACGATGAAGCCCGGGGAGGCCCGCGAGGTCTCGGGCCTCATAGCCGGGGTCTTCAACGAGTTCGTAGCTATGCACTACGCGAAGGAGGGGGTAGACGAGTTCCTGAAGAGCATAGAGCCGGACCTCACCAGATACCGCAAGCTCGAGGGCACCCATATCCTGGTTGCAAAGGCCCGCGGCAAGATAGTGGGCATGATCTCGGTGCTGGACACAAGGCACGTCTCGCTCTTCTTCGTTGCCAGGGAGTTCCAGGGCCAGGGCGTGGGCAGGGAGCTTCTGCGGAGGGCTCTTGAGATATGCCGGAGCGAAAGAGATTTTCCCTTTGAGATGACGGTGAGCTCTTCCCCCAACGCGCTGGAGATTTATAAGAGGCTGGGGTTTAGCGTGGCGGGGGAAGAGAAGAGATTAAAGGGCATACGGTTTGTGCCCATGAGGATGGGGGTGGGGGGATAAATAGTGGTGTCTAAGTTGGGGATGGGGGACTTACAAAAAGAATTTTATTCTAGCCTTCTTTCTAACTCGCCCTTAAGCTCTAGCCATTCCGAATCGTTATTCAAAACCCTATCCAATCGCTTCATAGTGGAAAGAGAGGATTCTAATCTGTATATTTCTCTTTCTGCGAAATCTTTACCTATATCTTCTTTTATAATTAGTGGAGTAGTATGATTTCCATCTTGTTTTAGATCAACATATAACGAGAAGTGTTTCATTTCTTCATCAGTTTTTCCAGAAAAGTATTTTAATAAGCTCTTGCTCTTATATCTATATAATCCTGATACCCAATCTTCCATGACTTTCCTCGCTTCTCCAAACTCTCCAACTATTTCACAAAAAGAATGCTCTTCTCTTGAAAAAGATATAAAAAACTCTGTTAGCCAGAAAACATCGGAGACAGGCCCAAGAAATT
>JARFUL010000113.1 GCA_029289015.1 Syntrophobacteria bacterium
AGTCGAGGTCGTCGATCCGGGGCGCGTCGGGGGTGCGCACAACCGTGCGGTTCTCGAGATAGGTGAGCCCAGCCACCTTTTCCGTCCCTTCCCCCGCGGAAAGAGCCTCCACCAGGTGGGCCAGGGTGAGGTCCCACTCCCCCCGGATTATGTACCTGCAGCTCTGCTTCCGGGCGAACTCCGTGTCCAAAGCCGTGGCCAGGGGGCCGACGAACACCGGCGTAGCCCCGCTCTCCAGGGCGTTTTGGGCCACCAGGTCCGCGGTGCCGAGGTTGATGTGCTCCGCCATGACCACCACGAACCCCGGGCCGAAGGGCCCGATAATATCTTCCAGCCCGTCCAGGTCCACCCCCATGGTCTGGCAGTGGATATACTCCACCTTTATCCCGCGCTCCCTAAGGACCGCGGCCGCGGACAGGTTCAAATAGGAGTAGACCCTCTCTCCGGTCACGTTCAAAGAGGGGTGGCGCCTGCCCGCGGTGGACTCCACGTCTTCGGGCGTCCACTCCGGGAAGGGGGGTGGCTCCACGAAGAGCACCCTTTTCGCAGGCCTTTGCCTAGAGGTCATCGCACCTCCCGAATCTTCTCGACGCGAAATCCTTCAGCGCCCTCAGCATGGCCCTGTTGAGCCCCAGGAAATGGTTCAAACCGCTCTCCAGGGAGCCGAGGATGAAGAGCGCCTCTCTTCTCATTATGAACACGGGAAGGAGGAGCGGCAGACAGAGCCTCTGGACGGGGCTCGCGTAGAGGAAGAACAAAAGGAGGTGGTTCCTCACCGAGTAGTACGCGATGAAGGGGGTGAGGCTGCGCCTCTTGTAGGAGACATCGTGGAGTATCTTGACGCCCGGCACCACCAGGTTGACGAGCCCCATCCTGTTTAGCCTGAGCCCCAGGTCCACGTCGTCGTTATACACGAAGAACCTCTCGTCCATCAACCCCGCGCGCTCAAGGTTCTCCCTCCCGATCAAGAGACAGCACGCGGGCATGTAGTCCACCGGCCCCTCCGAGAGCCCGAATGAGTTCACAGGAGCGTTGCCGCCCCGGTGGGTGGTCTCCAGGAGCCACCCCCTGTACACCCCCCCGCCGCACCAGATTCTGTTCGGCTGTGCCATGTAGAGGCTCACCGGGCCGAGCGCGCCCAGGGGCTCCCCGGGGTTCTTCTCCATCCTCGCGACCAGGGTTTTCACCGTGTGGGGGGGGAGCACCACGTCGTTGTCCAGGAGCATGAGGTAGTCGGGACCGCGCTCTAGCGCGCGCCTCAGCCCCAGGTTGAACCCCCCGCTGCCCCCGAGGTTCTCCGGGCTCTCGATAAGGGTGAGCTGGTCTCCGAAGAGCTCCCTCACCGCGGCGGAGGAGCCGTCCCTGGAGCCGTTGTCAACGACTGTTATCTCGAGGTCGCGGTAGTCCTGGCCCAAAACGGACTCGATGCAGTCAACGAGCCTTGCGCGTTTGTTGTAATTGACGATTATGGCTGAGACTGTGGCCATCGGCAAAAAGCGAACCCAAGCGCGGCCGGATATAAAGGGGCCGCGTCCGCGGCTCCGCCACCCGGCCCGCTAAGTCCCCTAATCCTTGAAGAGCCTCTTCGCGAGCATCTCGGCCAGGATAAGGTCTTCGGGGGTGGTTATCTTTATGTTGAGCGGACTTCCCTCAACCAGGGCCACGGGCTCCTTCAGCCTGTGGACCAGCCTCACATCGTCCGTGGTCTCAGCGAACCCCTCCTCCCGGGCCCTTTCGTGCGCCTCGAGGATCAACTCGAACCTGAAGGACTGGGGGGTCTGGCCGTTGTAGAGGCTGGACCTGTCGAGCATGCCGGTGATGAGGCCGTCTTTCCCCTCTACAATCGTGTCCGAGGTCTTCACCACCACGTCCGAGGCCCCGTGGAGGCTCGCGGCCTCGAGGGACGCGGAGATTATCTCGGGGGTGACAAAGGGGCGGACAGCATCGTGGATGGCCACCAGCCTGGGCCTTCTTCCGGCCTCGCTGAGGTACAAAAGGCCGTTGTAGGAGGAGTCTTGCCTGGTGGCCCCGCCCGGGATGACGGCCAGGAGTTTGGACAGGTTCCTCTGCCAAAGAACCTCGCGGCCGTGATCGAGCCAGTTCGGGTTCATCACCACCACCACGCCCCCCACGGCCCCGGTTTTCTCGAAGGCTTCCAGGGTCCGGACTATCACCGGCACCCCCCCGAGATCGAGGAACTGCTTGGAAAGGGTCTCTTCGCCCATGCGGACACCCTCGCCGCCGGCCAGCACTATTCCTACCGCGTCCATCAAAGCCGCCTCTCGTTTACCAGTCGAATTTCAGGATAACCTTTCCCCAGTAGTCCTTCGCCGCGGTGAAGTTGAAGGCCCTCTTCAAATCCTGGACGTTCCTGATGACGAACTCCTCGGGGTGGATGAGCCTGGAGAGCCGGTCCTGGAAGACCGGGTCCTTCAGGGACTCGAGCACCGGGGGGTAGTCCTCCTTGGGCGACCTGCTCACGCCGAAGAGCGTGATCCCCTTCTCCAGGATGTCCCTCGTGTTCACGGGCACGTTCTTCTCGCTCACCCCGAGAAGGAAGAGGGTGGCTCCCGGGTTGGCGTAGTCGATCGCGAAGTTTATCGCGTCCTCCGCGAATATCCCCCCCACGCACTCGAACGCGTAGTCCATGGGCGGCAGTATGTTGGACAGGTTCTCCGTGTGCACGTTGTAGCAGGTCGCGAAGTCGAACCTGGCCATCTTCTCGTAATCTGTGCCCACCAGGTGGAGGTTCGAGGGGCCGGGGTCCCGGAACTGTTTGATCACCGAGGCCACGATATAGCCCATGGGGCCGTCGCCCATGACGCAGACCTGGGCTCCGCCCAGGTCCTCGGGCAGACGGGAGGCCGCGTTGTAGGCCACGGAGAGGAGCTCCGAGAGCACCGCGTGGTTGTCGGGCACCTCGTCCGGTATGGGCTGGAGGCAGTCCGAGGGGTGGTCCATCAGGTCCTGGCACAGGCCGTCGAACCCCGAGGAGAGGAACTTGATGTTCCTGCAGTGGTTCTCGCCCACCCCGCCGGTCCGGCACGCGGGGCAGCATTCCTCCCGGCTCGTTATCCTGCCCGTAAGGTGGACGTATCCGGGCACCGCGGGCACCACCACCACCCGGTCTTTGGGCCTGAACCTTTCGGCCCCGTTGGGGTTTTCCACCACACCGATCCCCTCGTGGATCAGGGCCATGGGGAGCTTGCTCTTCAGGGCCTCGGGCCTGCGCGCGCCGGTGAAGTACCTGACGTCCGCCGCGCAGATGGAGCCCTTGGTGGGCCGCACCAGGACCTCGCCCTCCCTCAGGGAGAGGTTCTTTTTCACCGCCTTGAACCTGTAGGGGGCCACCAGTTGATACACCGTCTTTTTCATGGTTGACTCGTCCTGTCTTTAAAATCGCGGGGGCAAGAGCCGCCTTGGCGCTCAAATCCCATCCTTTTACTATAGCGCCCCAGGACTCTTATGAAAAGCCAAGCCGCGGCCGGGCCCGCTCACCCGCCTGCATCCTCCTTCTTGAAGGCCTCCAGCGCGTACTCGTCCGCGAGCACGGCCCAGCGGGCGAAGACATCCCTATCTATACCGTAACGCTGGCAGAGCTCGGTGATCTTTGCGTCGTCCCTCGACTGCCTGAGCACGTTGATCTTGTCAACAGGGTGGAACTCGTCCTTGAGCAGGTCCACCTTTTTGGCCCTCTTCTCCAGCCCCGTCACCACCTGGAAGGCCCGAAAGAGCAGGTGGCTCTGGTAGACCAGGTGGCACAGGATGCCGAAGGCCATGCCCCAGATCCTCATGGTGAACAGCGGAAACACGCAAAAGACCATCATGTCTATGTCAATGTCGTTGGGGTGGGGCAGGAGCTTGCGCTTCTCGAAAAAACGGATGATCCTGTTTTTTGCGGTGTCCGTGGCCCGCTCCTCCTGGAGCAGCACCCCGCGGCCCGCGCCGGAGTAGTCGAGCCTCCTGAAGGTTATCACCTTGACGTAGTTGTAGTAAAAGGTAAGGGAGTAGCACGCGAGGAGGAGGTATGCGACCCAGATGGCCCTGGTGCCCTCACCGTTTCTCAGCGCGCCGATGGTGTAGCCCGCGAGCACCAAAACGATCTTCCAGCGGTCGAGCACGTGGTCCAGCATGAATCCCCTGTTGGTCCCCGCGCCCTTCAGCCTGGCCACGGTGCCGTCCACGCAGTCGAAGAGGTAGTTCGCCTGGAAGAAGATGATCGCCACTATGGTGAGGGCGAGGCCCCCGTGAACAAAGCAGAGCGCGGCGAAGAGCGCGCAGAAGAAGGACGCCCAGGTGATCTGGTCCGGGGTAACCTCCGTGTTGTTGGCCAGGTAGACCGAGACCCTTTTGGTGAGCCACAGC
Source organism: Syntrophobacteria bacterium (assembly GCA_029289015.1). Classification (GTDB taxonomy): domain Bacteria; phylum Desulfobacterota; class Syntrophobacteria; order JARFUL01; family JARFUL01; genus JARFUL01. The sequence continues at coordinate 4,366 of JARFUL010000113.1, forward strand.
TGGAAGATGTAGGCCCACCAGGTCTTGGGGTAGGTGAGGACCTTCTCCGCGTCGTCCACAGTGAAGAGTCGGCGCGCGCCACCTCTCTCTTCCCCTTCACCCGGGGATGAATCGGTCTTGGAATGAGACATCTCGGCTGCTCCCTCAATTGAATATCAGTTTTGGACCGTTTTGGCCCACATGAGCGACTTGGCCCACTTCGCCTCCTCAACGCTGAAGATCCTCAGGGCCAAGATAAGCAAAACGTAGGCCAAAGAGAGGACCCCGGGCGCGGTGATCGGCCCCATATCCCTGATGAGCCAGAGGCCCGCCCAAAAGGCCGCGCCGGCCAAAAGCGGCCTGTAGGCAACGGCCAAGAGGTCCACCTTTATTATGAGCTTCTTGGTCTGGTTGTAGAAGTAAAAGAAGGAGAACAGGTCACACAGGATCGTGGTGGCCGCGGCTCCCACTATGCCATAGTAGGGGATTAGAGCCAGGTTGAACAAGATGTTTATCCCGAAGATCGCCATGTGGCCCTTGAAATAGACCTCCGAGCGGTCGCACGCGTTGAAGATCGCTGGGTAGACCGTGTTTGCGGTGAGGATCACCGCGGTGAACGTGAGCAGCTTGAGGGCCAGGGAGCCCCCCAGGTACTCCGGGCCGAAGATGAAGACTATGATCTCGTCCGAGTAAAAGACCATTACTGCCGCGACGGGCAGTATCACCACCAGGACGAACTTCTGGATCAGGATCACCAGCCTTCTCAAGTCCTCACGGTTGCTTACAAAGAGCCTCGCCATCACGGGGAAGAAGACGAAGACCAGGACGACCCTGAGGGAGAGCACGAGGCGGATCACCTTGTAGGCCGCGCTGTAGAGACCCACCTCCTTATAGGAGTAGAAGAACCCCAGCATGATGGTGTCCGCGTTGTAGTACATCCTCACTATGAAGTAGGAAAGCCCGATGGGGATGGAGCTCTTTATCACTTCCTTCCAGAAGGGCGGGTCGAGGGCCAGGGACACCTGGCCGTAGAGCCGGTGGATGTAGTAGTTGTAGATAACTGTGAGCGCGAGACCCACCGCGATTGAGCACACGGGGATGTAGATGAAGTCCCTGGGCGCGGTTACCACGAGCAGGATGAGCCCGAGGTAGAGGAGCTGGTGGAACATGTTGAAGGTGCCGAGCTGGTCCATGCGCTCGATGCCCCTGAAGAGAAACCCGGGGCGCACTATCACGGGGATGTGGGAGAGGACCAAGAGGATGAAGTAGAGCCCGTAGGGGGTGAGGCCGAAGACCAGGAGCCCCACCGCGAGGGCCAGGAGGGAGGAGCCCCCGGTGAGCACGAACCTGAGGGGGATTATCCTGGAGAGAAAATCCCTTATCTCAACCGATTTCTTGGCTATCTCCCGGGTGGAGTAGAGCGACACCCCGAGGTCTCCCAGGAGGAGGAAGTAGCCCATGATGGCAGAGGCCAGGTTGATCCAGCCGAAGAGGGTGCTCCCCAGGACCCGGGAGAGATAGACGTTGAGGATGAACCCCGCGCCCAGAAACACCACCCTGGAGATGCTGGTGAAGAGGATGTTTCGGGAGATCATTATCTTTCCCGGGCCCCGCGCGAGGTCCGCGCGTCTTTGGACACAACGGAGTGGATGAAGCCCTTGAAGCCGAAGAGCTTCCTCTTCAGGTCTTCCAGGCTGCGAACGGCCAGGGCCATCCTCAGCATCTGCGACGGCCTCAGGTAGAACTCCCTGAGCCCCCTGTCTATGAGCCGGTCGATCTCCTCCTTGCTCAGGTCCGGGTAGCTCAAGACCGTGGTCTGCTCCCAGTTCTCGTCCACCCACTCGCGCCAGTCCCCGGGCACGAGGTGGCCCTCCCTTCGGGCCTGGGCGTAGATCTCGGTGCCCGGATACGCGCAGATCCCGGAGAACTGCACCGTGTCCATGGGGAGCGACTTCGCGAACTCGATGGTCTTGAGCGTGCTCTCCCTCGTCTCGCCGGGCGCGCCGAACATGAAGCAGCCGTGGACCGTTATCCCGAGCCGCCGGGCCTCTTTAGCCAGGTTCACCGACTGCTCGAGGGTGGTGCCCTTTCTCACCGCGTCCAGCGCGGCCTGGGTGCCGAACTCGAACCCCACCATGAGCATCCTGAGCCCCGCGTCCTTCATCAGCGGCAGGAGTTCTAGGTTGACATCGGTGCGGCAGTTGCACGACCACGGGATCCTGAGGTTCCTCTTCAGCATCTCCCGGCAGACCCCGGCCACGTGGGCCGGGAGCGCGGTGAAGGTGTCGGTCTCGAACATCACCTCCCTGAGAAAGGGGAAGAGCATGAGGTTGTGCTCGATCTCGTCCACCACCAGCTCGGGGTCCCGCATCCGGAGTCTTCGGCCCTCGAGAAGGGGCACGTCGCGGCAGAAGGTGCACCGCCCGAAGCAGCCCCGGCCCGAGAGGAGCGTTATGAAGGGGAACCTCTTGCCCCCGTCCCGGAACCACCTGGGGTCTATGTGGCGCCACGCGGGGAAGGGGAGGTCGTTCACGTTGAGAAGCTCCCTCGGGGGACTCTTTACCATGCGGCCCTCCCCGTCGAGAAAACAGAGCCCCGGGGTCTCTGAGAGAGCCTTCATCGTCCACCCGGAGCGGGCCAGGGAGGCCAGCTCCCTCAGGGTGTAGTCGTATTCTCCCACTGCAAGGACGTCCAGGGCTCCCCGGGCCCTCTTGAGGGTGTCCTCTGGCACCGCGGTGACGTGGGGGCCCACCGCCACGGTGCGGCAGTCGGGCGCGAGCTCCTTGGCCGCGGCCGCGTAGGTAAGGTCGGAGTCTATAGAGGGGGTGGTGGTGTGAAGAACCACCAGGGAGGGCCTCTTATCCCTGAGGGCCGAGAGCACGTCCTCCCGGGTCAGGCCGGCCGCGTCTCCGTCCATGAAGCCCACGGTGAATCCCGCGTCCTCGAGCACCGCGACCGCGATGAGGAGCCAGTCCGGGTGCCTCTGGACCCTGCCCCTGGAGCGGGCCGCCCACCTGGCGGAGCGGCAGAAGTCCTTCACCACGGGGGGATTTAGGACTAAGACGTCGCTCATCCGCTACCTTCCCTTTTGGGAGAGCCTCTCCCTGATCGTGGACGCGAACTCCTGGTCGGGCTTTGCCTTGAGGGACCTGGAGAGATAATCAAGCCCCCTCTTCGGGTCCCCGAGTTTGTCCAAGTATAGCATGCCCAGGTTGTAATAGCCCCTGTGGGGCTCTCCGCCCTTTGAGAGGAAATCCTTGTACGCGGCCGCGGCCTTCTGGTACCTCTTGAAATGGGTGTGGAACAGCCCCAGCTCGAAGCAGGCCTCCACGTCCCCGTCGGGACGCTTGCAACTCTCGGCCAGGCGGGCCAGGCCCTCGTCCACCCTGCCCAGATGGAGGAGCGACCTGCCGAGGAACGCGCGGGCCATGCCGCTGTGCCGGGGCTCCATCTCGATGAACCTGAGGTAGACCTTCTGGGCCTCCCTGTAGTCCCCGGCCGCAAAGAGGCAGTTGGCCAGGTTCTCCGTGAATCTGGGATTGTGGGGCTTTAGCCGGGCGGCCTTCCTGAGATAGACCAGCGCGTCCCTGGGCCTTCCCGCGCGGTACAGGAGAACCCCGAGCTCGTTCAGTATCCTGGTGTTTTTCCGGTTCCACCTGAGGGTCTTTTTGTAGACCTCAATCGCGCGCTGGGGCTTGTTGTTGGCCACAAGGGTCCCGGCCAGGGTAAGCGCGATATTCGGGTTGTCCGGAAACAGGCTGAAGGCCTTAAGGTACCACTCTTCAGCCTCCCCGGTGTCGCCCCTGCCCTGGGCCAGCTTGCCCAGGTACTTGATGGCAAAGAGGTAGCTCTTTTCCCTCTTCAGCGAGTTCTTGAAGTACTGCTCCGCGGCCCTGGTGTTACCCCTTTGGGTCTCCAGGAGCCCCAGCCAGGAGTAGGTCACGTGTTTCAGCCTCTCCTTTTTTCCCTTCAGGGCCAAAAGGAAGTGGGCCTCGGCCTCTTCATAGTCTTTGCGTCTCAGCGCGTCCCTGCCGAGCATGAGTCGCGCGTCCTGGAATATAGGCTTCACCTTGAGGAGCTTTTTCGCGACGATGAGGGCCTCGGGGTTGCGGCCCGCGTCGGCCAGGGTGTTCATCGCCAGGGTCAGCGCGCGGTAGTGGTTCGGCGAATAGGTGCGGGCCTCCAGGATGTACATCTCCCAGGGGTCTTGCCAGTCGAGGTTCCTGTCGTAGGTCCTCACGCCCCAAAGGAGCGGGATGACCACCAGCACCCCCACCCAACCCCTCTTGGTCATCTTCACCTGCTCGAGGGTTGCCGCGATGATGAAGCAGAATCCCAGGGACGGAAGATACGCGCGGTACTCGAAGATCCTGTCCACAATGGGGATGATGCTGGACGTGGGAGCCAGGGCCAGGAAGAACCACAGTATTCCGAACGCGAACCTGCGGTCCCTCTTCCCGAGCCAGAGAAAGAAGCCCGCGACGATAAGGAGAAACGCCAGGGGAACGAGGGTTTCCGGATAGAACAGCCCCCTCGCGTCGGTTATCTGGTGGTGGATCTTCAGGGTCGCGGGAAAGACCAGGAGCCTGAGATAGGTGACTATCACGCCGAACTGGGTGAAGAGGTACCCGAGGGGCGTGGTCTCCCTGGTCGCGAACCCCGTTGTCTCGGTCTTCTGGTGGTAGAAGAGGACGAGGACCCCCGCGAAAAGCACCACTGCAAAACCGGCCAGGTGGTAGGCTATCCGGGCCCGCCTGAAACCGTACTCCCGGCCCGCGAGAAAGAGCCGGTCGTACACGAGGCACAACAGGGGGGCCATCCCCGCGCTCTCCTTGCCCCCGAGGCCGAAGAGAAACGCGAGGAACGCGAGTATGAAGAGGTGCGGGCGGTCCCTGACCACGGCCCTTCGGTAGAGCAGGATGGAGAGCAAAACGCCCAGGGTCGCGGTGCCCACCATCCTGCCCTGGATCACGTAGGTCACTGCCATTGTGTGCATCGGGTGGAGCGCGAAGAAGATCGCGGCTGCGAACGCGGCCTTGACCCTCAGGGTCTCGATCTCCCGCTGGGTGCCCGTATTTTTGGGGGTAAAGACGAGCAAAAGGTAGATGAGGACGCAGTTTGCCAGATGGATGGCCAGATTCACGAGGTGATACCCAAAGGGCTTGAGCCCGCCGACCTGGAAGTTGATCCAGTTGAGAAAGAGGGCCAGGGGGCGGTTGGTGCGGGTGAGGCCGGAGACCATCCTGCTGAAGTCCCGGATGGTGGGGTTTGTCTTGATGTGCACGCTGTCGTCGAAGAAGAGGGGCACCCTGAAGGAGTTGGAGTAGAAGAGCACGGTGAGCAGAACTATGGCGGCCCCGGCCGCGAGAAGCTGCCTCTGCGTAGCCCGGGACAGGCCGCTAGCCTCCATCTTTGCCCCTCCTCGACCCCTTCTTCTTCCGGGCCTCGAAGGACTTGAAGAAGCCGCTGTCCGTTATGACCCTGCCGTCCTTTCTTATGTAGAAACGGCCCCCGTAGGGGTCTTCGGGGATCGCGGGAATGATCCCCGCGCTTACCAGCTCCTCGAGGCGCTCGGGCCTTCTCTTGTATTTCGCAAAAAACCTGTCCATCGCCTGCTCGAGAACCCAGAGCCGGTAGAACGCCATGAGGCGGAGCTTGAACTCCTCTATCCTCTCGGGGTCCTTCTCCCTCTTCAGCATCTCCTTGAGGAACAAGACCGCGGACAGGGTGGACCCGGAGCGCTGGTACATCCTGGTGGCCAGCCCCGCGGCAAGCCTGGGAACCCCCGGCCGCTCGCTGGATATCTTGAGGGAGCGGGCCGCGGCATGATAGTCCCTCCTGAAGAAGAAGTGGTTGAACCCCTGCATGAAGGGGAACCACCCGTCCCAGGTGCGGTAGCGGGTGGCTCTTTCGAGGAGGCGGTTTATCCTGTCTATCCTCTTGGGGTCCGACTCCCAGACCACCGCCTCGGCCAGGTAGTAGGGGTCCTGGAAGCGGGGGTCGAGGAGGGTGATGTTTTCCGCGAGCTCCAGCACCCGGTCTATGAATCTTGGGTCAATCTTCTTGTTGGGGTCGCCGAAGAAGACCGCGAGGTCCAAAAACAGGACGTCGGATATGAGCCCGGAGAAGTCCAGCGCGACGAGCTTCACCAGCTTTCCGGGCAGGGAGACCGTAAAGATGCGCTCCTTCTTCTGGTCCACCTTTATGGAGTGGATCTTGGGCGCGAGCCATAGCTGGCCGGCCATTCCCAGGACCACTAGCGCGAGAGCGAGACCCTTTCCAACGGACTGCTTTCCCATCCCGCCACCGCCTAGAGGAACTCTCGCCTTTCAAAGGCCAGGGTCGCCGCGGCAAGAAGAAGGGTTATATACATGAGCGCGTAGGCCACCGCGAAAGCCAGATAGCTGAGGTCCACGGCCATGCCGTGCGCGGCAAAGGTGGAAAGGTCGAGCGCGGAGAAGTTGGGGAAGAGGTAGTATATGAATGAGACCAGCTTCTCGAACGCGGGGCTGAGCTTGAGCTCTTTCGCTCCCTCCAGCTCCAAAATGGTCTTCAGGTTCTCAAGGGACCTGCCCAGAAGATAGACCACGCAGGTGAGCACCAAGGTGAGGAACGAGGAGGTGGTAAAGGACGCGAAGAACACGGTCACAGCCGCCAAAAGGGCCAGCGCGATAAAGATGCTGAACAGGGCCAGCACAACGGAGACCCACGAGAAGCTGGGCGGGAAGTACTGGGGCCACTGGAGCTTCGCGACCAGCACCGAACCCAGGGCCACGGCTCCCAGCACGGCCACGGACGCGGCGAGGAGGAGGAGGAGGCCCAGGTACTTTCCCAGGATGTACTGGGACCGGGAGACCGGCCGGGAGATGACCACGAACACGGTCTTCTTGTCCAGGTCCCGGGCCAGGAGCTGTATCCCCACGAAGACCACCAGGAGCACCCCCGCGAAGGATACGGTGGCCAGTCCCACGTCCACCGCGACCTTTCCGATGTCCCGCATGAAGAAGTTGCCGAAGGATATGTTGGCGAAGAGCATGAGCCCCGAGAAGATGAAGACCCCCATGAGGGCCCTGGTCCTCACCCCCTCGAGGAAGGTCACCCTCGCGAGATTCGCCACCTTGCGCAAAAAGACTGTCATCGCTCCTCAGCTAGCTTGGCGCGGCCCCTTCCACAAAGGCCACGGACTCGGGGTCGTGGGCCTTCACCAGGGCCATGAACCTGGCCTCCAGGTCGCCCCCGCCAGCCATCTCGGTGCTGGGGCCCAGCATTACGAGCCGGCCCTTGACGAGCACCCCCACCCTGTCGGTAAGCCTCTCCACGTCGTTCAGTATGTGGCTCGAGAAAAAGACCGTCTTGCCCGCTCTCTTCAGTTCCACTATGACGTCCGCGACGATCTTTCTTCCCACTGGGTCGAGGCCGGACATGGGCTCGTCGAGGATCACGATCTCGGGGTCGTGGACCAGGGCCAGCGCTATGCCGAGCCTCTGGACCATGCCCTTGGAGTAGGTGCGGATCCTCTTTTTGGCCGCGTCCTCGAGCCCCAGCCTCGCAAGCCACGAGGAGACCCGCTTGCTCCGGTCGGCAAAGGTGCGGCCGCTTATTGAGAGGCCGAAGTCGAGGAGCTCCTCGCCGCTCAGGTGGTCGTAGAGCTGGGGGTTTTCCGGCAAGAAGCCGATCCTCTCCCTGGAGGTGAAGTCCCGGGCCTGCTTCCCGAGGATGTAGGCCGTGCCCGAGGTGGGCCTGAGGAAGTTCAAAAGGATCTTTATCGCGGTGGACTTTCCCGCGCCGTTGGGGCCTATGAAGCCAAAGACCTCGCCCAGTCCCACCCCCATGTCCAGGTCGAAGAGCGCGGGCCTGGGCCTCCTTCTCACCCCCAGGATGTAGGTCTTTGAGACCCTGTCGAACCTTATAGCCTCCGTCATGGCACTATTATTAGCACAAAAACCGCGCCCCGCTCCAGTTAATGAAGGGGGCGCAGGTTGATGTTTATGAACTTTCTATATTATTTCTTACTATTGTCTCCAGGTCATGCACCC
>JARFUL010000114.1 GCA_029289015.1 Syntrophobacteria bacterium
CGAGCATGAGCACACCCACGAGCTCGAAGACAGGACCAAGATAACCCACAGCCACCACCACATCCACGAGGACGAAGCCCACGAACACAAGCACGGGTGCTGCCACTAGCCGGATGATCCGGGGGCACTGCCCCTTTTTTGATCCTCCTCCTGGGGAGGAGGATGGGGAGCAGGCTGCAAAAAGCTGGAAGACGAGCAGCGTTAGGCAGTTATTTGCTTGATCAGGCGGCGAAGCCGCCTCAGTTGTTCTGGATCATCCAGGCTGCGCCGCCTGGGTCGGCATTGAAGCTATTCCAGTTTTTTCGGGCGGTCTTTTGGGCCGCCCCGTTTCTATGAGAGCCTGCCGTCCCTGAGGACCAGGGTCCTTGCGGTGGCCCGTAGGAGAAAGTCCCTGTCGTGGGAGACCGCCAGGTAGGTGAGGTCCGAGGAGGTGAGAATCTCCACCAGCCTCCCCACGGTCTCTTCATCCAGGCCCGCCGCGGGCTCGTCCAGGAGCAGAACCTCCGGCTCCATGGCCAAAACCGCGGCCAGAGACACGAGCCTCTTCTCCCCGCCCGAGAGCCTGTAGGTGACCCGGTCCCTCAATTCCTCAAGTGCCAGGGAGGCCAGCGTCTTTTCCACTATCTCGCGGGCCTCTTTGTGTGTCTTGCCCAGGTTGAGCGGGCCGAACGCGAGCTCCTCGGCCACGGTGGGGCAGAAGAGCTGGTCGTCCGGGTCCTGGAATAGGAGCCCGATCCTGCGTCTCACCTCCCTGAAGTCGGCATCCTTCTCCCTTGGCCTGCCGTAGACCGCCACCTCGCCGGAGTCCGGCCGTATCAGCCCCATCGCGATGTGTAGTAGCGACGTCTTCCCCGCGCCGTTGGGCCCCACGAGCCCGATCCGCTCCCCCGGGCTGAGAAGGAAGTCCAGCCCGCTGAGCACCTCTCCCCTGCCCGGAAAGGCCAGGTGGATGTTTGAGAGCCTTATGATCGCGTCATTATGCATAGGCCAAAAAGACAAGCCCCCCGATGTAGAGGATGGAGACCAAAATGACCACCGCGTCGGCCCTGCCGAAGTGGAAGTGCCTGAGGAGCCAGAGCTCCCCCTCCTCGTAGCCCCTGAGCTTCATGGCCTGGTAGACCCTCTCGGACCTGTCGAAGCTGTTCACCAGGAGCATGCCCACCAGGTTCGCGTAACTCTTGTAGGTGTGGAGATTGGTGCCGGGGCTGAAGCCCCTCACCTTCATCGCGGTCCTAAGCCTCTTGAACTCGTCCAGCACCACGAAGAGGTAGCGGTGGGTGAGGAATATCAGGTGGACCAGCCTCCCGGGCACCTTGAGGTGCATGAGCGAGTGGGCCAGGTCGAAGATCCGGGAGGTCGCGAGCCCCCAGAGCACGCACCCGATTATCGCGTTGGACTTGAGTGTAATGAGGAGCGCGAGCCTTAGCCCCGCGTCCGTCGCGACGAGGGGGCCTATATGGAAGACCGGCCCGCCTTTCGTGGTGAAAGGGATGATGAGCCACAGGAAGAAAATAAAGCCGTTCACCACCGCGAACCGCAGGGCCAGCTTCTTCAGGGGAAGCCTGGCCAGGGCCAGGAAGACCAGCACAAAGGGAAAACCCGCCAAAACCACGGATACATCGGGGGCCGTGGCAATGACCACCGAGTAGAGGCAGGTGGCCAAAAGCTTCACCCTGGGGTCGAGCCTGTGGACCAGGCTGTCTCCCCTCGCGAGCTCCTCGGAGATCACCTGGGCCCG
>JARFUL010000115.1 GCA_029289015.1 Syntrophobacteria bacterium
CTGATATGGGAATACGCTGAGATCCGGGTGGGGGTCAGAGAAAAGCCGGACCCCCTGAAGATCAAGGGGTTCATGTCCCTGAGGCTCAAGCCCAAGGTCAAGGGGTTGCGCCTGAGCGTGAAGAGAACCACCCGGTCCAGGGTGATCGCGGACGTGCTGATAGACGGGCTGGTGACCCACCGGCTGAAGTTCGGGCCCGTAAAACCGTTCACGCCCCGTCCCCTGACCCGTGTTCCCGTCGCGGCCATCGTGCTCGACGACGTTGGCTACGACATAACAATGGCCCAGTCCTTCATGGAGCTGCACCCCTCCATCTCCATCTCGGTCCTCCCGGGGAGCCCCTTCGGCCGGGGGATCGCCAAGAGGGCGGAGTCAATGGGAAGGGACGTGCTCCTCCATGTGCCCATGGAGCCCTACAACGGGAATTTCGTCCGGTCGCTGGGCGGGTACCTCTCACTCTCCATGGGCCCCGGCGAGCTCAGAAGGACCCTTGAGGGTTTCCTGGACAAGGTTCCCCAGGCTGTGGGGGTGAACAACCACATGGGCTCCTCCTTTACCGAGGACCCCGAGAAGATGAGGATAGTGCTCGACCTTCTCAAAGAGCGGGGGATCTTCTTTTTGGACAGCCGCACCAGCTCGCGCAGCCAGGGATACCGGGTGGCCAGGGAGCTCGGGCTCAAGAGCGCGGAGAGGGACGTATTCCTGGACCATATCGAGGACCCGGGCTCAATACAGATTCAGCTGGAGAGGCTCATCGCGCTTGCCCGCCGCAAGGGCAGAGCCATAGCCATAGTCCATCCCCACAGGGTCTCCCTGGAGGTCTTGAGGAGGGAGATTGAGCGGATCGAGAGAGAGGGCGTCATGCTGGTGCCCGTTTCCGCTATTGTAGGCTGACGGGGCTTCACCCCAGCCTTGGCTCTCAGCAATCTTAGGACAGGAAGTGTCTTATGAAGTCAAAGGTTAAGCGTGTGGCGGAGAGGCTCAAGGGCAAGATGGTTCTTTTCGCCATCAGCCTTCTGGTGACCCTGGCTGTGGTGCTCTGCTACTGGATTGGAGTGCCGTTTCTCAACCTGATGGAGCTCAGGTCGCTGGATCTCAGGTTCCGCCACAGGGGGCCGGTGGAGCCCGGGCCCTACGTCGTTATGATGAACATCGACGAGCTGGCCCTCGACAAGATCGGCCGCTGGCCCTGGCCCAGGACCAAGGTGGGAGAGGTGATAGAGAAGCTCTCCGACGCGGGCGCGAGGGTGGTGGCCATGGACATCGTCTTCTCCGAGCCGGACGTGAACTCCTCCCTCAAGCTGGTAAAGAAGCTGGGCAGGGAGGTGGAGTCCGTGGCCGCGGGCAACCGGGAGCTCAAGAAGCTGCTCCAAAGGGAGTACCGACTCGCGGACACCGACTCGCAGATGGCCGCGTCCATCCGGCGCTCCAAGGCCAAGGTGATCCTGGGATACTTCTTCCACTTCGGGAGGAAGGTCGTAGCCCACCTGAGCGAGAAGGACATAGAGGCCAAGTGGGAGGCCATTCGCAGGTCCAAGATACCGATGGTCAGGTATACCTCACCCGCGGCCCTGAACGTAAAATTCAGGACCGCGGTGCTGCCGGAGTCCAATATACCGGCCCTGGCCGCGTCCACCAAGGCGGCCGGATACTTCAACGTGTTCCAGGATGATGACGGCACGGTGAGATGGATGCCTCTGGTAATGAAGTCCGGGGAGGACCTCTACCCCACCCTCGGGCTCCAGGCGGTGCGCTACTACATGCGCGACGCGATGGTCTCCGTCACCGTATCCGATTTCGGGGTGCAGAGCGTCAGGGTGGGGGACATCTCCATCCCCACCGACGACACCGGCCGGATGCTCATCAACTTCCGGGGCGGCACAGAGACCTTCCCCCACTATTCCATCGCGGACCTGATGGAAGGCAAGATAGGCAAGAAGGAGCTGGAGGGCAGGATAGTAATTCTCGGCGCGACCGCGGTGGGGCTCTACGACCTCAGGGTCTCCCCCTTCGCGCCCGACTTCCCGGGCCCGGAGATCCACGCCAACGTCATAGACAACATTCTCAAGAAGGACTTCATGATAAGGCCCTCGTGGGCGTCCGCGTACGACCTCCTGGCCATCATAATCAGCGGCGCGATCCTCGGGCTCATCCTCACCAGGGTCAGGGCGGTGGTGGGGCTTCTGGCCGCGATCGTGCTCTTCTCCGCAAATCTATACGTCGCGTACTTCTTCTTCAGGGACGAGGGGCTGTGGCTCAACATGATCTACCCCTCCCTGGAGGTCCTCGCGGTATATACCACGGTCACGCTCTACCGATTCATCAGCGAGGAGAGGGAGAAGAGGAAGATCAAGGGCGCGTTCAGCTACTACGTCAACCCTTCGGTGGTGAACGAGATGCTGAAGAACCCCGAGATGCTCACCCTGGGCGGGGTGAAGAAGGAGCTCTCGGTGCTCTTCTCCGACATCCGGGGCTTCACCACCATCTCCGAGTCCATGACTCCCGAGGGGCTGGTCCACTTCCTCAACGACTACCTCACCGGGATGACCGACCTGGTCTTCCTGCACGACGGGCTCCTGGACAAGTACATGGGCGACGCGATCATGGCGGTCTGGGGAGCTCCCCTCGAGCAGGTGAACCACGCGGAACTGGCCTGCTCCACCGCGCTGGACATGATGTCCGACCTTAAGAAGATGCGGGAGGGCTGGAGGGCCGAGGGGCTTCCGGACATGGACATAGGCATCGGCGTAAACTCGGGGCCCATGGTGGTGGGCAACATGGGCTCTCAGGTCCGCTTCGACTACACCGTGATGGGCGACTCGGTGAACCTCGGCTCCCGGCTGGAGGGGCTCAACAAGGAGTACGGCACCTCCATCATCATAGCTGAGCGCACCCTCGAGCTGGTGAAGAACTCCTTTCAGTTCAGGGACCTGGACCTGGTGATGGTGAAGGGCAAGCAACTGCCGGTGAAGATCTGTGAGCTGGTATGCCGCAAGGGGGAGAGCGACCCCCGGCTCGACATCCTGGTCCCCTTTAACGAGGGGCTGTCCGCGTTCCGGGCCCAGGACTGGGACCGCGCGGAGACGAGGTTCAAAGAGGCCCTGGAGACGCTTCCCACCGACGGGCCCAGCGCGCTGTACCTCAGGCGGATCGAGGACTACCGGGCCTCTCCGCCGCCCGAGGACTGGGACGGGGTGGACGTTAAGACCACGAAGTAGTTCATGGTCAAAGTCTTGGAGAATGTGGGCAGGGGCGCGGCCTCGGTGGTGGAGGAGGCCGGACGGCTTGGTATAATGCTGTTCCAGAGCCTTATGTGGGTGGTGCGCCCCCCCTATTTCGGCCGGCTCATCCTGAAACAGATGGAGTTCGTGGGGGTGAAGTCCATCACCGTGGTGATCCTCACGGGGGCCTTTACGGGCATGGTGATGGCGTTCCAGATCTACTACGGCTTCAACAAGTTCGGGGCCGAATCCATGGTGGGCGCGGCGGTTGCCCTGGCCATGACCAGGGAGCTGGGCCCGGTGCTCACCGCGCTGATGGTGAATGCAAGGGCAGGCTCCGCGATGGCCGCGGAGCTGGGCACCATGAGGGTCACCGAGCAGATAGACGCGCTCGCCGTGATGGCGGTGAATCCCGTTAACTATCTGGTGACGCCCAGGGTCCTGGCCTCCATAATCATGCTTCCCGTACTCACCGTGGTCTCCGACTACGTGGGTATGCTGGGGGGCTACATGGTGGCCTGCGGCCTCCTGAAGGTCAACCCCGGGATGTTCGTGGGCAACATCTACGACATCCTGGAGATCAACGACATCTTCAACGGGCTGATCAAGGCGTCGTTTTTCGGGATGATCCTCTCCCTGGTGGGCTGTTACAAAGGGTTTTACACCTACGGCGGAGCCGAGGGGGTAGGAAGGGCCACCACAGAGGCGGTGGTGCTCAGCTCCATCCTGATCCTCATATTCGATTACGTGCTCACCGCGCTGATGTTTTAACCGGACGGGCCGCGCCATATGGTAAAAAAAGAGATCATCAGGATCATAGACCTTAAGAAGTCCTTCGGGCCGTTCAAGGTTCTCAACGGTGTCAACCTGGGGGTGGAGCAGGGGAAGACCACGGTTATCCTGGGCCGCTCGGGCGGGGGCAAGACCGTTCTCATGAAACATATCATCGGCCTGATGCGGCCGGACAGCGGCAAGATTATCGTGGAGGGTTCAGACATAACCGTGATGGACGATATCGCGCTTGACCGGGTCCGCATGAACTTCGGCATGTGCTTCCAGGACGCGGCCCTCTTCGACTCCATGACCTCGGGGGAAAACGTGGCCTTCCCGCTCAGGATGCACACCAAAAAGAGGGAGGACGAGATAGCGCACATCGTGAGGGAGAAGCTTGCCCAGGTGGGGCTCAAGGACGTGGAGCAAAAGATGCCCTCGGATCTCTCCGGCGGGATGCGCAAGAGGGTGGGCCTAGCCCGGGCCCTGGCCCTCGACCCCAAGATCCTCCTGTTCGACGAGCCCACCACGGGCCTCGACCCCATCATGTCCGACGCGATCAGCGAACTCATACTGGAGACCAAGAGGGCAACCGGCGCCACCCTGGTGGTGATCAGCCACGACATAGGGGGCACCTTCAAGGTCGCGGACAAGGTGGCCATGCTCTTCGGCGGGCGCATAGTGCTCGAGGGCGGACCGGACGAGATACGGGCCAACAGCAACGAAGCGGTAAGGCAGTTCATTGAGGGAAGGGCCAAGGGGCCCATCCCGCTCATCTAGGAGACCTATGGGTAGGTTCACCACCGAAGCGAAGGTGGGGCTCTTCGTGCTCATCTGCCTGGGGTTCTTGGCATACATGACCCTTAAGGTGGGCAAGTTTCGCTGGGGCGAGGAGAGGGGCTACGAGGTGGTCGCTATCTTTGACTCCGTGGCCGGGCTCAAGCTCAACGTGCCGGTGGAGGTGGCCGGCGTGGAGGTGGGCCGGGTGGTGGAGATCGGCCTGGAGCGCGGCCGGGCCTCGGTGAAGATGCTGATGTACCCCAAGGTCCGCCTCCCCGCGGACACCCAGGCCATAATCCGCACCAGGGGCGTTCTGGGTGACAAGTACATCGAGCTGGTGATGGGGGTGAAAAAGAGGTCCCTCAAATCCGGCGACAGAATAGTGGACACCATCTCGCCGCCGGACGTGGACCAGCTCCTGGCCAAGCTGGGGGAGATATCCGAAGACATCCGGGTGGTGACCAAGAGCCTGAGCCAGGCCATCGGGGGAGAGGCGGGCGCGGAGAACATCCGGGAGATACTGTCGAACATAAGGAGGCTCACCAGCGACCTCGGCCGTGCGGTAAGGGACAACCAGGAGCAGTTCAAGAGCATAGTGACCAACCTGGACCGGTTCTCCGGCGATTTGAGGGACATCTCCTCGGAGAACAAGGAGTCCATCGGCATTATCCTGGCCAACATCAGGGTAACCACCGAGCGGCTCTCCGAGACAATAAGGTCGGTGAACGAGATAGCCGGGAAGATCAACCGGGGCGAGGGCGTGCTGGGGCGGCTGGTGAGCGACGAGACAACGGCCACCCAGCTCACCGAGACCATCGCGTCCCTCAGGGACATCTCCCAGAGGATAAGCCGGGGCGAGGGCACGCTGGGCAAGCTGGTCACCGAGGAGGAGACCTTGGAGAACCTGAACGAGACGCTCTCCGGCATAACCCGGGTCATCACCAGGACGGAGCAGTTCAAGACCTTCCTCGGCTACCGGGGAGAGTACCTGAGCCGGGACAACGAACTGAAGTCCTTCGTCACCCTGAGGATCCAGCCCAAGGAGGACAAGTTCTACATCCTGGGCCTGGTGGACGACCCCGCGGGCAAGACGGAGAGAACCACCACCAAGACCACCACCACCACCGCGTCCGGCGCGGTGAGCTCCATAAGGACGGAGGACGAGGCAAAGACCACCCAGGGCGAGCTGAAGTTTACCGCGCAGATCGCGAAGAGATACTACGACCTGGTGATCCGGGGCGGGCTCATCGAGTCCACCGGGGGTCTGGGGCTCGACTACCTGCTCCTGGACGAAAGCCTGAAGCTGAGCTTCGAGGCCTTTGACTTCGACCCGGACGAGAGGCCCCACCTCAAGGCCTGGGCTGACTACACCTTCTTCAAGAACCTCTTCGTAACCGTGGGCTGGGATGATTTTATGTCCAACACGGGCGGAGACTCCTTCTTCGTGGGCGGGGGAATCCGGTTCACCGACGATGACCTCAAATACCTGCTCGGCTCCACGCCGATCCCCACAAAATAACCCTGTTTCTGGCTCTCACCCGCCCGGTGCATGGATGCGCGGGCTTGGAAAGCGGCTTCATGATTTTGGCCCCGCGGCCTTCCCTGGGGAGAGCCGGGGGCCTGGTTAGGGTTTGAGAAGAGAGAGATTGATACTGGGGCCTTGGCCCTAATATCCTTTGTCTGTGCCCGGCCCCCGAAAGAAAAAATCCCCAAGTCCGAGTAATGGGACTTAAGGATTGCACCCTGCTTCTTCACCCTTAAGGGGGCCCGGTCTCAGGCCGTAGGTCACGCGGCCTCCGAGCTGCACAAAGGCGGGTATTCTGACTCACGGGTCTTCCTACTCCCCGCGTCTTCCCGCAGGCTTTGGCCTGCAGTGGCTGTGTTGCGGGTTTCGTCTCCGTTTACAGCAGCGGGACCGTGCCGGATTTGCGCCGGCTTCCCCATTATGCCCCTCGGGGCGCCTTGGTGCTTTTGCCTGGTTCTTTGTAGTGGAACCCGGGCCCCGAGTCAAGCCGAAAAGAAAGGCCGGTATCTGAGGTTTTATCCGGATGAAAATTTTTTGTAGCCCTTGCAGTCAATCCGCGGGCAATGGAGAATAGGGGGAGCCGGATTCAGAATGATTCTTAGCAGTTACCAAACACCGGGAGCGGAACTTGCAGTAGAGCTCCGGGTCCGCGCAGTCGAGCCCCCTATCGAAGCATTCGGAGCAGTAGTCCCGCTCATACTTCTCGCAGAGCGCCGCGGGTCTTCGGTCAGGGTGATTGACGCACCTGAGCTTCGTCCCGGCTCCCAAACAAAACGCCCGGACCGTGAAAGGGCCGAACGCGGATGTCAATATTTTGACGCGACCGTGCTAATAATGAATAGAAGGAAGCCCGCTCCACCTAATGGAGCTTGCCCCCGCGCTTTTTCCTCAGCTCGTCCCTCATGAGCCCGCTCGCTTTGTCGTGGGCCCCGGCCTCCTCGAACGCGGCCTTGGCATAGACGAGCTTTCCGGCCTTTACCCCGTTTTGCGCGAGCCGGGTAAGCTCCTCTTCGTCCGCGGCTTCGCCCAGCGCCTTCTTGGCCAGCCGGTACACGAACAGGTCCCCCTGGTCCACCGCCTCGGCGAGGACCTCCCTGAGCCCCTCTTCGTATCCGCCCAGGGCATAGAACTCCAGCGCATCCGTGAGAAGCCCCAGAGAGAAAAACTCCCCGCCAATGGCCACGAACCTTTCGGGGGGGGAATCCTCGGAATTCAAAAGCGCCCTTTTCCTAAGAGCGCCCAGCGGTAGCCCGGTTGGCTTCGACACTACCTATTCGGTCTCCGTGTGCAGGGTGATCGCCGGCCTGAAACCCTCTGCCAGCTGGTCCACGTTATCAAAGGTCACCAGCTCCGCGGCCACCTCCCTGAGGGCCACCACCACGTCCTTGTTCTTGGACTCCATGAGCCTGAGCGTGCCCTTCCTAAGCTGGAGCACCCTCTTCGCGGCCAGATGCATCAGGGAGAACCGGTTCTCCACCTTCCCCAGACAATCCTCAACCGTTATCCTTGCCATACTCCTTCACCCCTTTTAAAGATATTCGCTAATCTATTAATATAGCCTTCTATTTCCCTTTAGGCAATGGTCCTTTTTAATTTTTTCTCCGGTGCCGCATTTTTCGACAGTACCGGCAAAACCACCCCTTAATATTACGAAAAATCGTCTCCGGCTCCCTGGGCCCTAGCGGGTTTTTGGTTCTAGGCAGCACGGGAGAATAACCGAAGGGGCAGGCCGCGTCGCGGCGGGCCGGGCGGCACTGTCCTTGCTGAGGCTGCAACACACTAAAAACACGAGAAAATCCGGCTCGCTCCCCCCGCGCTGCCCTCCCGCCATCCCGGGCTGCCGGATGAGGGGCTATCTCCTTGAAAGCCAGCAAAATAGCTCATTTTAGGGCTTTACATGGGAGGGATTTTCCTATAGCATGAAAAAAATTGATTTTTGGGAGGCAATCCCTCCCTATTGCATGCTGTTTCAGGGAGGGAGGTGCCAAGATATACCCTCGCGTTGAGGCTACACGTGTATCTTTTTGTACGGGTGGTTGTAGAAAAAAACGTCACATTTCCATAGCCCGGCTAGTTGTTTCCCTAGAATGCGTCAGGGGGGTCAAAGACGCAAAGACGCCGAATCACCGTAGATTTGCATTGCTCCGACCAGACTGGAACAGGTTTTGCTACTAATGTCTGAGGGGAAGGCGTGGAATATTCGGAGACTCTAGCCCGATATCACGATTTCCAACCGAATTGGGGTTTCACGCGACACCGGGGGTATTGAAATGGCAGGGGAGCGGATAAGCCTTTTGTTCGTACCCGACTCTGGAGACGCGCTAAAAATCTTCAGGTTCAGGCCGCTCGTGCTTTACGCGCTCGCGGCTTTTTTGATAGGCGCGGTGGTGATTTCGAGCGTCTCCACCTATTTCTTATTTAACACAATAGTTGAAAACAGGTCCCTCAGGCTGGACAACGACTCCCTGTTGAAAGACCGGGCGGAGCTTCATCGGCTCACCGCGACGCTGGAGAGGATAAAGAAGGACGAATCTCTCATCAGGTCTTTTCTGGGGCTCGACATATCCCAAAAGGCTCCTCCAACAATGGGCCAGGGCGGTCCCTCCCCCGGCAACCTCGAGTCCGACTACCGGCCCAACCGAGACCTCCCGATCCAGGGTCTGAGCGCCAGCATCGATTTGGGATCTTCCTTTGTAATGGGCAATGTCAGCCGCAGGGCCGAAGACCTGGAGAAGAGCTTCAAGAAGATAGTGTTGGCCATAAATGAGACCAGAAAGGTCTGGGACCACACCCCGTCCATTGTCCCGCTCTCCTCCGATATCTACTGGGTGACCTCCGGGTTCGGGAGAAGGGTGAGCCGCCTCACCGGGGTCCTGGAGTTCCACAACGGCATAGACCTGACCGGCCGCCCCAACTCGTACATCATCGCTCCTGCCTCGGGAAGGGTGAAGAGGGTGGGCCGCGACCACTGCCTCGGCAGATACATAGAGATAACTCACATGAACGGCCTGTCGACCATGTACGGCCATCTTAAGAGAGCAAAGGTAAGAAAGGGCCAGAAGGTCAAGAGGGGCCAGGTGATAGCAGTCATCGGGCGGTCCGGGCGGACCACGGGCACCCACCTGCACTACACGGTGAAGGTGAACGGAAAGGCCAAGAACCCCAGGGCCTACATGCTCAACATGATGGAGAGCCGGTCCCTTCTGGCCATGAGCGAGTGATGACCTCCCATGTTGAGCAGGAAAAAGCCGGTCAAGGAAGAGAGCGCGCCCGACACGATTGTCGGGCCCAACTCCCAGTGGGAGGGGAACCTCACCTGCCAGGGGTCGGTCTTTGTAAACGGCTCCCTGAAGGGCGCGATCAATGTCTCCGGCAGGATGGTGGTGGGGCCCGAGGGCCGCGTGGAGGCGGAGGTGAAGGCAGGCTCCGCCAGGGTGAGCGGGCAGGTAATTGGCAACATATTCGTCGAGGAGCTCCTGGAGGTGAACTCAACGGGAAAGATCATGGGTGAAATCCACTCGGATATGATTTCCGTGGCCGAGGGGGGAGTGGTGGATGGACATTTCAACATGAGCACCCGGGAGGATAGGGCCGCTCTAGATGACGACAAAGATACCCCGTAGGGTTTTATATATCACCAAAATAGACCGGCGCCCGCTCAAAGTGCTGGTCGTGGCTTTGACCCTGGCAGTACTTATCGCGGGGTGCGCCACCGGGGGCACCATGCCGCCCTTGGAGGTGATGGAGGAGATCAAGTCCCGCCCCATCTCCTATCAGCAGGGCTACCAGGAGGGCTGGATGGATGCCGGGCAGGGAGGCCACGATAGACGTAATCTGGAGCGGATGACCATTGATATACTCTACGCCCAGGGATACGATGACGGCTGGTGGGACTACAAGGAGGAGCACCGCTCCTACGTCGGTAAGTTCCTGAAACACATATCAGAGTAGCCTACTTTGGACCCCGGGCGAGCGGTTCGGGTCAGGAGGAGAGAGCTATGGGTGCCACCGTAAGTTACAACCTTGAGGGTTGGGGCGAGCTTCACTGGACCTCCTTTATCAGGACGGCGGTCTTCCTTGCCCTCGCCACGGCGATCCTTGCATTAGGCGCTTGGCTCCATTCCCTGGGCATGACCCAGCATGCATACCTAAACATGCCTCCCCATATTGTTGCCGGCCTGGTTACCGACTTGGGGAAGGTGTTCCACATCGCGGGCTCGCTGACCTGGTTCATGGGTGGGATTTTCCTGGTGAGTCTCATAATCCACTGGTTCTCGGAGGACCTAAGCCCCATACGGTAGTCTAGAACTGGAGGCCCTCTCGCAAAGGGGCGGCCCAGACAAAAGAGCGCCACCCTGGGCGAGGGTTGAACAGAGGAGGGCAAGACGCGGCTTCCATGGGCTTCCTCAAACGACGTCCGGCTTTCTTTCTGGGGCTTTGCATCACCATCCTCTTTTTAGGGCTCGCCTTCTTCCGGCTGCCGCTCTTCGACACCATCGAGCTCAAGCTCTACGACGTAAGAATGGGGTTCCGCTCCGACGACACCCGCTCCCAAGACGTGGTGCTGGTCGACATAGACGACGACTCCATCGAGAAGCTGGGCCGCTGGCCCTGGCCCCGCTCCCTCATAGCCAAGGGCATAAACAAGATAACCCAGGGCGGGGCCCGCGCGGTGGGGCTCAACTTCATCTTCTCGGAGCCGGAGGAGTCCTCCGGGCTTAGGGAGATAGCGGAGCTGGAGAAGCTCTTCGCGCAGTCCATCCTCGCCCGGGTGCCCGATAAGGGCGAGCAGTTCATCCAGGCGATCAGGTCCTCCCAGGCGAGGCTCGACAACGACGGGAAGCTCGCGGACGCGCTGAAGGAGTCGGGCAGGTCCGTGCTCCCCGTGTTCTTCAAGGATTCCAGGGCCGCCGCGTTGGCTGAAGACTCCACTGCTGTGGACAGCCTCCTCATGGAGGAGTCCATCCACAACGTCACCAGATCCCCCACCGGCGACCTCACCCCCCGGTCCAACGAGATCACCCTGCCCCTGCCCGCGTTCCTCGAGGCCACGGCCGGGCTGGGCCACATAAACCTCGCGTACGACATGGACGGCACCGCGAGGAGGGAAAGGCTCCTCTACGAGTACCGGGGGCTCTTCATACCCTCCTACACGCTCAGGCTCGCGGCCCTGTACCTCGGCATGCCCCTCAAGAAGATAAGGGCCCGGCTGGGAGAAGAGGTGCGGGTGGGCTCCCTCGTCATTCCCACCACCGCGCGCTCCGAGCTGCTGGTGAGCTTCAAGGGGCCGAGGGGATCCTTTTCGCGCTTTAGCTACTTCGACGTGCTGAACGACAAGGTGCCCCTCAGTGTGTTCAGGAACAAGCTCGTGCTGGTGGGCGCGTCCGCGTCGGGGATAATGAACCCGCTCTCCACCCCCACAGACCCCGCGATGCCGGTGAGCGAGTTCTCCGCGCACGTGATCTGGTCCATAATCAACTCGAACTTCATCCAGCTGCCGCCCTGGGCCTTCAGCGCGGAGCTCCTCTTGGTTTTGCTCTTCGGGATAGTAATCAGCTTCCTGCTTCCCAGGCTCAAGGCCATGTGGTCGGGCCTGGTCTTTGTCGGGCTCCTGGTGGTCTTGGTGGGGGGCTCCACCTTCCTCTTCGTGTCCGAGGGGTTATGGGTCAAGATGACCTACCCGCTCATCCAGCTCATCCTCGGCTACATGGGGGTGGTCTCCATCAGGTATTTCGTCACCGAGGTGGGCAAGGAGAAGGTGGAGGAGGCCTCGGCTGAGACCAACCGGATGCTGGGGCTCAGCTTCCAGACCCAGGGCATGCTCGACATGGCCTGGGAGAAGTTCCGCAAGGTGCCGGTGGACGACTCCCTCAAGGACACCATCTATAGCCTCGCGCTCGACTTCGAGAGAAAGAGGATGTTCAACAAGGCGGTCGCGGTCTACGAGTACATAGAGGACTACGACTACGAATTCAAGGACATCCAGGAGCGCAAGGGCAAGCTGATCAAGGTCGGGGAGACGGTGGTCTTCGGCGCGGGGTTGGGCGCGGGCCCCGGCGGCGGCCTGATGATGACGGGCACCGACACCCGGCCGACGCTCGGCCGCTACGAGGTCATAAAGGAGCTGGGCAAGGGCGCGATGGGGGTGGTCTACCTCGGCCAGGACCCCCGCATAAACCGCACCACCGCGATAAAGACCGTGCGGTTCACCGACGACTTTGACGAGGACGAGGCGGACAAGCTCAAGGAGCAGTTCTTCCGGGAGGCCGAGAGCGCGGGCACGCTCTCCCACCCCCACATAGTCACCATCTACGACGCGGGGGAGGAGCAGGACCTGGCCTACATCGCGATGGAGCTCCTGGAAGGCGAGGACCTCAAGGCATACACCAAGAAGGGCAACCTCCTGCCCATGCGCACGGTGGTAGGCTACGTTGCAGACGTGGCCGACGCGCTGGACTACGCGCACCAAAAGGGGATAGTCCACAGGGACGTGAAGCCGGCCAATATAATGCTTCTGGAGTCCGGGGTGGTGAAGGTCACCGACTTCGGCATCGCGAGGATAACCGCGTCCTCCCAGACCCAGACCGGGGTGGTGAAGGGCACGCCGTACTACATGTCCCCCGAGCAGATCTCCGGCGAAAAGGTGGACGGCCGCTCCGACGTGTTCGCCCTGGGGGTGGTGCTCTACCAGCTTCTCACCGGCGAGCTGCCCTTTGGGGGCGACAACCTGGCCGCGCTGATGCACCAGATAATGAACACCGAGCCGCCGGACCCGAGGAGTCACAACCCCAGGATAGTCAAGCCCCTGGTCACCATAATAAACAAGGCCCTGGCCAAGGATAAGGAAAAGAGGTACCAGAGGGCCATTAATATGGCCGAGCACCTGAGGACCCTGGGCAAGAAGATGGACGAGATCATCGCGAGGAAGAAGGCCCAGAAGGAGGGGGCCTGAGACAGGCATCAATGGTCTTTTTCACGGACATCAGCGTGCCCGGGCGATACCTGACATGATCTCAGTCGAATCAGCAGGGCTCACCGACGTGGGCAGAAAGCGCAAGGGGAACGAGGACTCGCTGTTCCTCGACGACAGCCTGCTCCTCTACGTGGTCGCGGACGGAATGGGCGGCCACAGGGCGGGGGAGGTGGCCTCCAGGCTCGTGGTGGAGACCGTGCATGGCTACATGCGCCAGTTCGCTCTCCCCGGCGACGTGGACGAGCCCTTCGACGTGGACGAGTCCGTGTCCAAAGAGGCCAACAGGCTCTTGTTCGGCATCAGCCTGGCCAACCGCACGGTCTACGACATAGCCCAGCAAAACGAGGCATACCAGGGAATGGGCTCCACCGTGTCCGCGGTCTATCTCACCGAAAACACCCTCATCGCGGGCAATGTGGGCGACAGCCCCATATATCTCATCCGGGACGGCCAGATCGAGCCGCTGTACCAGCCCCACACGGTGCTCGCGGAGCAGATCAAGATCGACCTCGAGATGGCCGAGCGCCTGGGGGAGAGGTACAAGCACATGCTCACCCGCGCGATGGGCCTGGACGAGCAGGTGGTCCCGGACATCTGCGAGATCCAGTGCTACCAGGACGACATCCTGGTCATCTGCTCCGACGGCCTGAGCGACAAGGCCTCACCGGAGGAGATCATGGAGGTTGCGGCCAAGGCCAGTACGGATAAGGCCTGCAAAAGGCTCGTGGATTTGGCCAATCATCGTGGGGGGGATGACAACATAACCGTTATTGTGATAAGAATTAAGAAAGTGGGGGGAGAAGGGATCAAGGGACTTTTTTCCCGGATTTTTAGATAGCCGCCGCGACTTCCCGCTTAAAGATCCAGTTAAATAACGAAGAGGATTTCACAATGCCGATTTTGACCTTAAAGTTCAAGGAGATGGCCATCAGGGAGTACCGGCTCGAGAGGGAGCAGAACCTCACCATAGGCCGAAGAGAGGGCAATGACGTCATCATAGAGAACCTCGCGGTCTCGGGGCACCACGCGAAGATAGACTCCGTGGGGGACGGCTTTCTGCTCACGGACCTTAAGAGCAAAAACGGCACCTTTGTAAACAACGAGGAGATCACCTCTCACTGGCTGAAGGCCGGGGATGTGGTTACCATAGGCAAGCACAACCTTATCTTCGACTACGCGGAGGACGAGCCCAAACCCGCGGAGGAGGGGGTCATGGAGCAGACCATGGCCCTGGACACCGACCAGTACCGGGAGATGGTGACCAATGACGTTCCCGAAGCCACCGGGGTGCCGCCCCAGAAGGAGTCCGTGGGGGTTCTCAGCTTCCTGAGCGGCGGCCAGGGCGAGGTGGAGCTGA
Source organism: Syntrophobacteria bacterium (assembly GCA_029289015.1). Lineage (GTDB taxonomy): Bacteria > Desulfobacterota > Syntrophobacteria > JARFUL01 > JARFUL01 > JARFUL01. Next base: position 14,628 of record JARFUL010000115.1, read on the forward strand.
CCAAGAAGCTCACCAAGATAGGCAAAGACCCCTCCTCGGACGTGGTGGTGAGCGGGATCATGGTGGGCAAGACCGCGGTCACCGTGTCCAAGAGGCCCACCGGCTACTACCTGAGCTACGTCGGGGGGCTTGCCAAGCCCAAGGTCAACGGGGAGACCATCAAGGAGTCCATCAGGCTCCGGGAGTTCGACACCATCGAGCTCGGGTCTTCCAAGATGGAGTTCGTCTACAAGCAGTAGCAACCCCAGCCCAAGCCGCAGTGTCCCGCCGGGTCTCAGTGCTTCGCCGCGGGCCGGCCACAACCCCGGGGGCCCGGCCTCCTCAGACAATACTTGATTTTCAGGGTCAATCATCCGATAAGTCTCTTGAAACCGTATTGAAAGCCCCGCGCCGAAAGGGTCTGCCGGGCCGCTAGGTTTCTGCGCGACCCGGCGGTTTTGGCCCCCCTTTAATATCAAGGAGTTGGAAATGAAGGTCACCTGCCCCGGCTGCTCCACGGTCTACACCGTCCCTGAAAATAGGCTTACCAAAGAGCTCACCCAGATGGGCTGCCGCAAGTGCGGGGCCAACCTGGTCTTCTTCAGGTCCCCCGAGGCCGCGGCGCGTTCCGTGCCGGGCCCGCCCGCTCAGCCCGAGAAGAAGAGATGGTCCCCTGTCAAGCTCCTTAAGTACGCGGCCATCGGGTTCCTCGCGCTCGTTGTTGTGGGCGCGGCGGCGGTCTACGGGCTCTTCTACATGGCCAAGAGGTCCGAGGAATATAAGCTGGCCCGGGCCTTCATCATCAAGAATCCCGAGATAAACAGGGCCCTGGGCGGGAGAATAGACGAGGGCCCGTCCCTCACCTCGTTCAACGTAAAGAGTTCCAAGGGCCAGGGCAGAGCTGACATGGGGTTCGAGGTGGCCGGGCCCGCGGGGTCCACCGACGTGCGCGTCTTGCTCAAAAAGGAAGAGGGGGTGTGGCGCGTGGTGAAGGCCGAGTACCTGGGCCGCGACGGCAGGCAGATCATGGTCTTGCCGGGCCGCGCGGAGGCCGCGGCTCCAAAGCCCGGGAAGGGTGCGGCCCAAAAGCCCCAGGAGAAAAGGATGCTCGCGAGAGAGCGCTCCAAGGTCCATCTCGACCTGGCCCGGCGCTACTTTAGGGACAAGATGTTCAAACACGCGCTCAGGGAATGTACCCGGGCCATAAGCGCAGACCCGAAGAACCCGGACGCGTACTTCCAAAGGGGCGTGTACCACGTGAAGAACGGGGCCGAGGAAAAGGGCCTCAACGACCTCAAGAAGACGGTGGCCCTCGACCCCGGGTATGCCAGGGCCTATGAGTACATGGGCTGGGTCTACGGCTCAAAGAAGGACTACGATGAGTCCGTGGCCCAGTTCAGCCGGCTCATCGAGCTGAAACCCCGCTACGGAAAGGCCTACTACCAGAGGGGCGCGGCCTACTTCAAGAAGGGGGATGCAAAGAGCGCGCTCAGGGACATGGAAAGATCCTGCAAACTCGGCTACAAGATGGGCTGCGAAACCCTGAGGCAGTTCAAGAAAGCCATCTGATACAAGGACTGAGGAGATGAGGATAGTTTGCCGGAAGTGTAAGACGTCATTCGAAATTCCCGAGGACAGGCTCCCCGCGCACGGGTCCACCGTACCGTGCAAGAGTTGCGGCACCCCCTTCGCGTTCTTCGTGGTGGATTCCTCTTTCGCGTCCCAAGCCCAGGCGCGGCCGTCGCACCTTCCCGAGCAGTTCAGCCACACGAGCTACACCATAAAGAGGCAGATATTCAAGATCTTCGGCGGGGCCTTCCGCATCTACGATTCCCTGGGAAACCTCGTGTTTTACTCCAGGCAGAAGGCGTTCAAGCTCAAGGAGGACATCCGGGTCTTTACCGATGAGTCCATGGCCGAGGAGCTGCTCACCATAAAGGCCCGCCAGGTGCTGGATATTGCCGCGGCCTACGACGTGGAGGACCCGAGGACCCGTGAGAAGGTGGGCGCGCTGAGGCGCAAGGGGCTGAAGTCGATTATCAGGGACGAGTGGATCATTTTGGACCCGGACGACCGGGAGGTGGGGACCATAAAGGAGGACAGTGCCCTCCTGGCCGTTATCCGCCGCTTCCTGACCAACCTCATCCCCCAGTCCTACACCGGCGAGGTGAACACGAGGACGGTCTTCGAGTTCAAACAGAACTTCAACCCCTTCACCCTCAACATAAGCCTGGACTTCAGCCCGGACAGGGACGGTATTCTGGACAGGCGCCTCGGCATCGCGGCCGCGGTGCTCCTCACTGCGGTGGAGGGCAGGCAGAAGGGGTAGGGGATACTCAGCCCCCGTTCTTCGGCATCAGGGTCCAATCAAAGAGGAGGTTGACGAACTTGAGGATTATCCGCGCGGTGGCCCCCCAGACCAGGTGGTCCCCCAGAAGGAAGTGGGGGTGGGGGTTCAGGGACCAGTTCTTTAGGTCTCTCACGTAGCCCAGCGGCGCGGGGATGATCTCCGCCACCTCCCGGGGGCTGGGGCGGAAGGGGTAGGGGTGGGGTATCATCCCCACCACGGGGTGGACCAGGAACCCGGTGGATATGGTGGGCACGGGCTCCATGAGCCCCAGGATCTCCACCCTTTCGGGGTCGAGCCCCAGCTCCTCGAAAGATTCCCTCAGCGCGGTCGCGGTGGGGGTCTCGCCCGGCTCCGCCACCCCTCCGGGGAAGGAGACCTGGCGCTTGTGCTCCTTCACCTTGTCCGTGCGCTTTATCAGGAGGAGCCCGGTCTCCTCGCGGCCCCCGTCAACAAAGAGGGGCACAAGAACCGCGGCAGGCACGTGGCCTTCCAGCCGAAGGAACTCATCGGGCCTCCCCTTCAGGGCCTCCCTCAGGGTGTCAAAGGGGTTCTCTTCCAAATAACCCTCCGGAAATGCTGCTATTAGCCCGCCCGATCCCGGGCCGACCGCGGGGGCCGGGCCCCCTGGAAGCGGCTGCTTTACCAATGGTAATCAATGTGGGCCTTTTGTTCAACCAGTCTTTTCCTACGGGCTCGGTGGGTTGGCGAGAAGAGAGAATTTGCCTATAATTCAAGCCTCTGGTAGGCTTTACAATGGTCAGACTCGGGAAGTTCGGGTTATGATGAATTGCTCTATGAATAAGTCTATGCTCAACGCGGTAAAGAACAATCGGGGGTGGTCCCTCTTGAGGGTCATCTTCTGGATATTCTTCCTCACCTTCATGGGAGGGCTGGTGGGGGGCGGCCTCGTCTACTTCAACCTCACCAGTGACCTTCCCAAGATAGGGTCCCTCAAGGACTACAGGCCCCCGGTCGTCACCGAGGTCTACGACGACCAGGGGGAGGTCATAGGGGAGTTCTTCGTGGAGCGGCGCAAGGTGGTCTCCATCGATGAGATACCCCCGATGCTCATCAACGCGTTCGTGGCCTCGGAGGACGCGAGGTTCTGGGAGCACGAGGGCCTGGATTTCATCGGGATATTGAGGGCGCTCTACGCCAACATAAAGGCCCGAGAGATAAGGCAGGGCGGCTCCACCATAACCCAGCAGGTCACCAAGTCTTTGCTGCTCACCCCCACCCGCTCCTTCAGGCGGAAGTTCAGGGAGGCGGTGCTGGCCTACCGGATAGAGAAGTACCTCTCAAAGGAGGAGCTCATCACCCTGTACCTCAACCAGATCTACCTGGGGCACGGGGCCTACGGCGTGGCCGCGGCCGCGGAGAACTACTTCAACATACAGCTCGAGGACCTGAACCTCCCCCAGTGCGCGCTGCTGGCCGGCCTTCCCAAGGCTCCGAGCCGCTACTCACCCATATCCAACCCCGACGCGGCCCGCGCGAGGCAGGAGTATGTATTTGGCCAGATGGTGCGCCAGGGCTACATAACCGAGGAGGAGGCCCAAGTGGCCGGGCAAGCTTCCTGGGAGCTCAACCCCAGGAAACCGGGCCCCTCCATGAAGCTCCCTTACTTCACGGAGCACGTGAGGCGGATGCTCGAGGCCCGCTACGGCAGGAAGAACCTCTACGAGGAGGGGCTGAAGGTGTTCACCACGGTGAACACGAAGATGCAGCTCGAGGCTGAAAGCGCGGTCAAAAAGGGCCTCAAAGAGTATGAAGTACGCCGCGGGTTCAACAGGTTTCCCATAAGAAACCGCGAGGGGGATGACAGGGAGAAGTTCCTCAAGGAGCTGGCCAAGGAGAGGGCGCGGTTTCCCCTCAAGGAGGGCCTCGTCACCCTGGGGCTCGTGCACGAGGTCCAAAGGGAGAGCCGGGAGGCCGTGGTGGAGCTCGTGGGCGGCAAGGGGTTCATCCAGGTGCCGCGGCCCGATGAGGGGGGCGAGGATATCCTGGAGAAGCTCGGCCCCGGGGACGAGGTTTTCGTGCAGCTCAAGGACCTGGACACCGGTCGCGGGATGTGGAGGCTGGTGAGGCCGACCCGCTCCGGGATCCAGGCCGCGCTGGTCTCCATGGAGGTTGACACCGGCTTTGTCAGGGCCCTGGTCGGGGGTTGGGACTTCTATGAGTCCCAGTTCAACCGGGCGGTTCAGTCCCACAGGCAGCCCGGGTCCGCGTTCAAGCCCATAATCTATAGCGCGGCCCTGGACAAGGGATATACCCCCTCCTCGATCATCATCGACGCGCCGGTGATCTTCGACACTCCCGAGCGGGGCGAGGGCAAGGACGCGAAATGGAAGCCCCGCAACTACAAGGGCTCGTTCTTCGGCCCCACCACCCTGAGGATGGCCTTCATCCATTCCCGCAACGTGGTAACGGTGAAGCTCCTTGAAGCCCTGGGGGTGGGGTACGTGGTGGACTACGCGAGGAGGATGGGCATCGCGTCCCCCCTGAGCCGCAATCTCTCCCTCGCGCTCGGCTCATCGGGCCTTCCCCTGATAGAGCTCACCAGCGCGTACTCCGTGTTTCCCAACCTGGGCGAGCTCATCACCCCCATCTTCGTGACCAGGGTCCTCGACCGCACCGGCAAGGTGCTCCTCGAGCGTAAGCCGAGGAGGGAGAGGGTGATCTCCCGGGAGACCGCGTACATCATGACCCACCTCCTCACCGAGGTTGTCCAGTACGGCACCGGAAGGAGGGTGCGGGGCGTGGCCAAGGCCGTGGGGGGAAAGACCGGCACCACCAACAACCAGGAGGACGCGTGGTTCCTCGGTTTCACCCCGTCGCTCTTGGCCGGAGTGTGGGTGGGTTACGACGAGAAGAGGCCCCTGGGCGACAGGGAGACCGGGTCCAGGGCCGCGTCGCCCATCTGGCGGGCCTTCATGGAGGGGGTGCTCAAGGACAGGCCCAAGAGGGAAGCGTTCCAGGTGCCCGAGGGGGTGGTCTTTGCGAGGGTGGACCCGGCCACGGGACTCCTGGCAAGCCCCGACCTCGAGGACGCGGTCAAGGAGGTCTACAGGGCCGGGACCGCGCCCACCGAATACGCGAGCCCCGACAAAAAGCGGGGTGAGCGGCCCAGGGGGCTCCCCGCTGAGGACGTCTTCCAGTAGGCCGGGTGTCGAGTTGAAAAGGATCTTTGGCCACGAGTCCCTTCTGGCCGCGGCTGTAGAGGGCTTCGAGGTGCGGTCCCAGCAGGAGGAGATGGCCCGCGCGGTCTGGGATGCCCTGGCCGCGGGGGAGGTCTTGCTGGTGGAGGCGGGCACCGGCACGGGGAAGACCTGGGCCTACCTCGCGCCCCTCATCCTCTCGGGGCTCAAGGCGGTGGTTTCCACCGGCACCAAGACCCTCCAGGACCAGATCCTCTTTAAAGACGTCCCCATCCTTCTCAAGGCCCTCTCCAAGGAGATAAGGGCCGTGCTCCTCAAGGGGAGGCGGAACTACCTGTGCCTCAGGAGGATGAACCTCATCCGGCAGAGGCCGCTCTTCACCGATACGGAGGAGGTCCGCGTGTTCAACGAGGTGGGGGATTGGTCTGAGACCACGGAAACGGGAGATTTCTCAGAGCTCAGCCACCTGCCGGAAAAGCTGGCCATCTTCTCGGACCTGTCCAGCGGCCAAGAGGCCTGCCTGGGCTCCAGGTGCGAGCTGAGCCAGGAGTGCTTCGTGACCAGGGCCCGGAGGCGCGCCCAGGCCGCGGAGCTGGTCATTGTGAACCACCATCTGTTCTTCGCGGACCTGGCCCTCAGGGCCGGGGGGTTCGGCGAGGTGGTCCCCAGGCACGAGGCGGTGGTCTTCGACGAGGCCCACTCCCTGGAGTCCGTCGCGCTGAGCCATCTGGGGCTCTCCCTCAGCTCCCACCAGGTCGCGGACCTCATCCGGGACGCGGCCAGGGAGCTGAGGTTCCATGACGGGCTCTACGGGAGCCTCAAGAGGAGCATCTCGGGGCTTACGTCCCTCTCGGGAGCGTTCTTCTCGGCCTTCCCCGCGGACGCGCCCAGAACCGGGCTCTCGGAGGTGGTCTCCGAGGGGCTCGTAAAGGGGGCCAGGGCGCTGGCGGACGGGTTTCGCGGGCTGGCGGGGGAGCTGGACGCGGACAGGGGCAAGGACTGGGTGGACGCGCTCATACGGAGGGCCCGGGACCTCTCGGACCGGCTGGTCGAAATCATGGAGGGGGATGAGGGGGAGACCCGGGTGCGGTGGTTCGAGGCCCGCAAGCGCGGGGTCTTCCTCAGGGCCACACCGGTGGACGCGGCCCCGTTTTTGAGAGAGAACCTCTTCAGCCAGGCCGCGGCCATGGTCTTCACCTCCGCGACCCTCACCGCGGGGGGCGACTTCAGCTTCTTCAGGTCCCAGATGGGTCTTGATGAGCGCGGCCGGGAGCTCGCGCTGCCCTCGCCCTTCGATTTTGCCA
>JARFUL010000116.1 GCA_029289015.1 Syntrophobacteria bacterium
ACCAGGCCTATGAAAACGGGTTCAACGACGTCATCACCAAGGTCATCGTGTTTGCGGGGGACGGCGCGATCTACGACATAGGCAACGGCCCGTTCAACTATGCGCTGGGGGAGAACTACGACATCACCTGGGTGATCTACAACAACGAGGGCTACATGAACACCGGCGCGCAGAAATCCGGGGCCACCCGGTTCGGGTGCGACAGGTCAACCTCGCCCGTCGGGGCCAAGTATGCGGGCAAGACCACCCTGCACAGGCGCATATTCAGCCAGGCCACCGCGATCTCCCACGTGTACGCGGCCAAGCTGGCCCTGGACAACCCGTTCTACGCGATAAGGATCCTCAAGGAGGCCATCGCGTACTGCGGGCCCTCGGTGGTGGAGTTCTTCTCCTACTGCCCCCAGGGGCATCAGTCCCACGACTATGCGGCCCCCCTGATCTCGAGGATGATGGTGGAGTCCCGCAAGTGGCAGGTCCAGGTGAGAAGGCCGTTCCAGAGGATGGACATCTCCGCGAACCCGGATCCGGACAAGATATACCCGGAGAAGGGAAAGTCCTTCAAAAAGGGGATCAAGAGGGACGCGGCCACCTTCTACGACGTGGTCTCCATGCTGGGCCAGTACAGCCATCACATCACCGCGCAGCCCCAGGAGGAGGGGGTTATCCCGGAGCTCATCCTGGTGAACGAGACGGTGTCGCTCTTCAGGTGGCTGAGGAACCAGTACCTGGCAGGGTACAGGGACACCATGCCCACCGAGGATGAGGTGGAGGCCATAGTGAACGAGCGCTACCAGCTCTAGCCGCGGGCGTTTGTGGGGGGCCGCGCGTCTAGGTTAAAAAAATGACATGAACTTCAACGGGGGCTCAGGCCCCCTTTTCCTTTGGCGCGCCTTTGTATCGCGATCCTCTGATTACACCGCACACGGGGGGAAGAGCCGGAAGGGCCGAGAAGTGCTACTCGGAGCTTATCTCGCTTTGCGCGAAGATATAGTCAAGGAGGTTTATGGCCACCTTGTCGAGGTTCGTGAACTCGAGGCCGCAGCGCCTCAAGATGATGGGCCTGGAGAGGAAGTAGTGCTTGGGGGTCACCTCGTAGTCGTGGGCTATTCTATACTCTATTTTGGTGAGGCGGATGTCGGTTCCCGCGATGAAGATATCGGTCCTGCCCACGGTCTCGGTGCCCGAGGTGCCGTTTTCAAGATACTCGAGAAGCAGCCCGCCCTTGGAGATATTTTTGACCTGCCCGACTATGGCCCCTCCGGCTTTCGGCCTCAGAGTCGCATAGGTCATGTTGGGCGGCTCGTATCTTTTGGATTTGCGGCGCTCTTCGTCACTCATTGGTATAAATCCCGAAACTATGCTTCATGGTTAATAGATTTATTAGGCGCGCTGTTGAGTTAGCCCTGATCGAAGAAAAATATAACTGCCCTTGTAACGGATTATATCACAGTTTTTTATTGTATAACAAAAATTCGTAGCCCTGAAAATTTACGGGGAGGCTTAAAATCAGGCCGAAATCTTCAGGGCACGTCGGATTCCTCCCATTTTATCTCCACCAGGCACGGCAGGTCCAAAACCTTGCCCGCTATCCGGGTCCAGGGGATGTCCTCCTTGCTGAAGATCCTGATCCTGTAGGTTGTGATCTTCTTTGTAACGTCCCTGTGGTAGTTGATGAAGATCATGCGGAGGTTCTCGTAGTCCGCGAATATCTCTCTGAGGGTGGTGAGCTGGTCCTCTTCGCAGTGGAACCTCAGGGTGAGGATGGTGTAGATGTCACGCACGATCCGGGGCTTGAAGAGCCTGAGGTTGTAGAGGATCACCAGGCTGATTATGGTGGTGAAGGCCGCGGGGAAGAGGTAGCCGGCTCCCACCGCGAGCCCTATTCCCGTGACCAGCCACATGGAGGCCGCGGTGGTGATCCCGCGTACCGTGCCCCTGCCCTGGATAATGGTGCCCGCGCCGAGAAAGCCCATGCCCGCAATCGCGTAGGACGCGACCCTCGCGGGGTCGAGCCGCACCGCGGATTCGGCGCCGAACCCGCTGAAGATCTCCTGCATTTAAAGGGAGATCATCATCATGAGGCAGGAGCCCAAACATATTAGCAGGATGGTCCTGAACCCCGCGGACTGCCCGTGGGTCTCCCGCTCGAAACCTATGAGCCCGCCCATGAGCGCGGCCAAAAAGAGCTTGCCCGCGGCGGTTAGAATCGAATTCAGGTCAATGGGGCCAAGTATCGCTTCCATGCCGGTTGTTCCACTACTCCGGGTGAGATGACATATGTCTATCTAGACTATTAGCAGCCAAAGATGGAGCCCGGAAGGCCTTTTTGGGGCCGCGGCCCCTCTTGAGGCAGGAGGCTCCCCTTGGCCCGAGGACCGTATAATAGGCCAATAAGGCAAAGAAGCCCACGGTTAATGCTTCTTGGCCGATCCTTCGGGTATGAGCTCGAAAACGGTTACCTCGGGAGGCGCCAGCACCCGCATGGGAGGCCCCCAGGTCCCGCTGCCCCGGCTCACGTAGAGCATGGAGCCGTCCCCCAGGTGATACAGGCCGTCGAGCATGGGATACACGAACCTCACAACGTAGTTGAAGGGGAATATCTGCCCCCGGTGCGCGTGGCCCGAGAGCTGGAGGTCGAAGAGGGGCCGGGCCTCCTCGCTTACCTGGGGGCGGTGCTTCATGTGCAGGGTGAAGAGCCCGTTTTGCACCCTGGAGAGCACCATCTTCTCCCTCGCCGCGGTGGAGACCACGGAGTCGTCCACCCCCGTTATGTTGATAACCCCCTCGATGGTCACCCCCCGGTCCCTCAGGGGCTCAAAGCCCGCGCGTTCGAGAAAGTCGAGGGACTCGCTCAGGCCCGCGTAGAACTCGTGGTTTCCCGTGATGGCATACTTTCCGTAGCGGGGGCTCAGCTCCCTGAAAAGGGAGGAGAGGTCGTCGAGGTGGCCGATGTTCCCGTCCACCAGGTCGCCGGTGGAGACCACGATGTCGGGGTTCTCGCGCCTCACCTTCTCGATGATCCTTCGAAGCCTTTCCCCGCGCACCATGATCCCCAGGTGCACGTCCGAGATCTGGGCTATCTTCAGGGGACCCTTTTCGCGCGCGAGCTTGGCCGTCCTGATCGTCACCCTCTCGACCCGGATGTTCAGAGCCTCGAAGTAGCCGTAGGCCAGGGCCGCTATTGAGAGCGCGATCACGAAGATGGTGGGCGCTTTGCCGGTGAAGCTGGGGGGGTTGAGGGGGAAGACGAAGGAGGCCAGCCTGTATACCAGCTCCAGAACGGCAGACGCGAAGTAGCCGGAGAAGCAAAGAAAGATGAAGGCCATCCAGATGTAGCCCACGTGCGCGACGACCCGGGCCGCGTCGTCGTGGCCCGACCTCTCCAGAACGCGGATGCCCACCGGCGCGAGGATCATTAAGATAATAAAAAGGGAAACGAGCAGCCTGCCCGGCCAGGCCTGGGGCAGGAGGACCCTGGCCCTCGAAAGCACGAACACGTGCATGGCCGCGTAGAGGGAGAAGAAGAATATAAGGAACCTGACCATTGGGAAAGTATAACCCCCCGCGCGCCCTCCAACCAGACCCGGGCCCGCGGCCGTCAGCCCGCGGGCGGGCC
>JARFUL010000117.1 GCA_029289015.1 Syntrophobacteria bacterium
CTAGAAGCCATGACCGACATCCACGAGGATAAAATCCTGATCCTGGACTTCGGCTCCCAGTACACCCAGCTCATCGCGCGCCGGGTCCGGGAGATGAGGGTCTACTGCGAGATCCATCCCTACAACATCCCCCTGGAAAAGATCGCGGAGTACTCTCCCAAGAGCATAATCCTCTCCGGCGGGCCCACTTCGGTCCACGAGGAGGGCGCGCCCACAATAGACGTTTCGGTCCTCGAAGGGGACGCGCCGGTCCTCGGGATCTGTTACGGCATGCAGCTCATAGCGGAACTGATGGGCGGCCAGGTGGAGGCCGCAAGACTGAGGGAGTACGGCCTCACCAGGATGGAGGTGCTGGCCCTGGACCCGCTCTTCACCGGCTATGCGTCGAAAGACGAGAAGAAGACCGTGTGGATGAGCCACGGCGACTCCGTGAAGAAGATGCCCGGGGGGTTTACGGCCCTGGCCCGGAGCAAAAACTCCCCCGTGGCCGCGTTCCAGGACGATTCGAAGAGGATCTTCGGGGTCCAGTTCCACCCGGAGGTGGCCCACACCCCCGGCGGCGTCAAGATTTTGGAGAACTTCGCGTTCAGCATCTCGGGGTGCAGGCCGCTGTGGAACATGCGCTCCTTCGTGGAATCCACCGAGGCCGAGGTCCGCCGCACAGTGGGCGACTCCAAGGTAATCTGCGCGCTCTCGGGAGGGGTGGACTCCTCCGTGGTCGCGGCCCTCATATTCGAGGCCATAGGCAAAAGGCTCATTCCCATCTTCGTGGACAACGGGGTCCTGAGAAAGGGTGAGGCCGAGGAGGTGAAGAAGCTCTTCGGCGAGGAGCTGGGCATGGATCTGAGGTTCGTGGACGCGTCCGAGGAGTTTTTAAAAAGGCTCGAGGGGGTGGTGGACCCAGAGAGGAAGAGGGTTATCATAGGCAACCTCTTCATAGAGATCTTCGAAAAGGAGGCCAGGGCCATAGAGGGGGCCAAATACCTCGCGCAGGGCACCCTCTACCCCGACGTGATTGAGTCCGTCTCCTTCAAGGGCCCCTCCGCAACCATAAAGACCCACCACAACGTGGGCGGGCTCCCCGAGAAGATGGACCTCAAGCTCATAGAGCCCCTGAGGGAGCTCTTCAAGGACGAGGTGAGGGAGGTCGCTAGGGAGATCGGGCTGCCGGAGTCCATAGTGGGGCGCCACCCGTTCCCCGGCCCGGGGCTCGCGATCCGGATAATCGGGGAGGTGACCCCTGAAAGAATAGCGATCCTCCAGAACGCGGACGAGATCGTGCTGGAAGAGATCGGCAAGGCCGGGCTCTACCACAAGGTCTGGCAGGCCTTCGCGGTGCTCCTTCCCGTGATGACCGTGGGGGTTATGGGGGACGAGAGGACCTACGAGAACGTGGCCGCGGTCCGGATCGTGGAGTCCGTAGACGCGATGACCGCGGACTGGGCCAGGGTGGACTACGACGTCCTGGAGAGGATATCCAGCAGGATCATAAACGAGGTGAGAGGCATCAACCGGGTGGTCTACGACATCTCCTCAAAGCCCCCCGCGACCATCGAGTGGGAGTAGGGGCAACCATGCCAAGGGGCCGGTTCGTCCATCTCCACGTGCACTCGGAGTACAGCCTTTTAGACGGCGGCATCCGCATAAAGGACCTGGTGAACAAGGTCCTGAGCCTCGACATGCGCGCGGTCGCGCTGACGGACCACGGCAACATGTTCGGCGCGGTGGAGTTCTACGAGACCGCGATAAAGGCCGGGGTGAAGCCCATCGTGGGGTGTGAGGTCTACGTCGCGCCCGGCTCCCGCGAGGCCAGAGACGGGGTGCGCGCGAGAGACGCGGCCCACCACCTCCTTCTCTTGGCGGAGAACGAAACTGGCTACCGCAACCTTCTCAAGCTCGTCACCGAGGCCTACCTCACCGGGTTCTACTACAGGCCCCGGGTAGACAAGGAGCTCCTCGCGTCCCACTGTGCGGGCCTTATCGCGCTCAGCGCGTGCCTCCACGGAGAGATACCCCAGGCGCTTTTGGCGGGCGACGTCAAGAAGGCCAGGGACGCGGCGGGCTTCTACTCCGGGATCTTCGAGAAGAGCTTCTACCTCGAGGTCCAGGCCGGGGGCACCCCGGAGCAGGAGCTGGTCAACAGGGAGCTGGTAAAGCTCTCCAAGGAGATGTCCCTTCCCCTGGTCGCGACCAACGACTGCCACTACCTGGAGGAGGCCCACCTCAAGGCCCACGACACCCTTGTCTGCATCCAGACCGGCAAGACCCTGGACGACAAGGACCGCATGAGGATGACCGAGTCCAGCCTCCACCTGAAGTCCCCCGAGGAGATGGCCGAGTACTTCGCAGACCTGCCCGAGGCCATCGAGAACACCCTGGAGGTGGCTGAGAGGTGCAACCTGGAGCTCGAGCTGGGCACCACCCACTTTCCCGTGTTCCCGACCAACGAGGGGTTCACCCAGGAAGAGAAGCTCAAAGATGACGCGACAAGGGGGCTCGAGGCCCGGCTTGAAGCCATAAGAGCCAAGAGGGGAAAGCTCACCAAGAAGGATGAAAAGGTCTACCAGAAGAGGCTCGACTTCGAGCTGGACGTGATCCTCAAGATGGGTTTCGCGTCCTACTTTCTCATCGTGGCCGACTTCATCCAGTATGCGAGGGACAACGGTGTTCCAGTGGGCCCGGGCCGGGGCTCCGCCGCGGGGAGCCTGGTGGCCTATTCCCTCGGCATAACCGACCTAGACCCCATAGAGCACAGCCTCATCTTCGAGCGGTTCCTCAACGTGGAGAGGAAGTCCCTTCCCGACATAGACGTGGACTTCTGCGCCCAGGGAAGGGACAAAGTCATAAAGTACGTGGCCGAGAAGTACGGCAGGGACAGGGTTGCCCAGATCATCACCTTCGGCTCCATGAAGGCGAGGGCCGTGATAAGGGACGTGGGAAGGGCCCTGGCCATGCCCTACGCGGAGGTGGACCAGATAGCCAAGCTGGTGCCCAACATCCTCAACATCTCCCTGAGGGACGCGCTGGACAAGGAGCCCAGGCTCAAGGCCAAGGCCGAGGAAGAGACCAGGGTCGCGGAGCTCATGGAGATCGCGTTTACCCTCGAGGGCCTCAGCCGCAACTCCTCCACCCACGCGGGAGGGGTGGTCATAGCGGACAGGCCGCTCACCGACTACCTTCCCCTGGCCACGGGCCCCGAGGGGGAGACCATCACCCAGTACTCCATGAAGTGGGTGGAGAGGGTGGGGCTCATCAAGTTCGACCTCCTGGGGTTGAGGAACCTCACCATAATCGCGGACACCCTGAAGCTCATAAGGGAGACCAGGGGGATAGACCTGAAGATCGAGGAGATTCCCGAAGGCGACCACAAGACCTTCGAGCTCCTCCAGCGGGGAGACACCACCGGGGTCTTCCAGCTTGAGGGCCGGGGCATGCGGGAGCTGATGGTGAGGCTCAAGCCGGAGTCTTTCGGCGACGTGGTGGCCCTGGTCGCGCTCTTCAGGCCCGGGCCCCTGGGCTCCGGCATGGTGGACGACTTCATCAAGGCCAAGCGCGGCAAGATCCCCGTTCGCTACGAGGTTCCCGAGCTCGAGCCCATACTCAAGGAGACCTACGGGGTGATCCTCTACCAGGAGCAGGTCATGCAGATAGCCTCGCTCCTGGCCGCCTACTCCCTCGGCGAGGCCGACATCCTGAGAAGGGCCATGGGCAAGAAGGTCCTGGAAGTCATGGCCCAGCAGAGGGACCGGTTCCTCGAAGGAGCGAAGAAGAAGAAGGTGCCGGCCAAGAAGGCGGAGAAGATATTCGACCTCATGGCCAACTTTGCGGAGTACGGGTTCAACAAGTCCCACTCCGCGGCCTACGCGCTCATCGCGTACCAGACCGCGTACCTCAAGAGCCACTTTCCCGTGGAGTTCATGGCCGCGGTGCTCACCAGCGAGATGAACAACACCGACAAGCTGGTGAGGCACATCTCGGAGTTCAGGGAGCAGGAGATAACCATACTTCCCCCGGACGTCAACCTCTCGGCCAGGGGCTTCACCGTTGAGGGGGACGGCATAAGGTTCGGGCTCAACGCGGTGAAGAACGTGGGCCAGGCCGCGATCGAGACCATAATAGAGAGCCGCGAGGAAGAGGAGGGCCCCTTCACCTCCATCTTCGATTTCACCACCAGGGTGGACCTCAGAAGGGTGAACCGGCGGGTGGTGGAGTCCCTGATCAAGTGCGGCGGGTTCGACTCCCTGGGCGCGAGGAGGTCCCAGCTCATGGAGGTTCTGGAAGAGGCCCTGGAGATCGGACAGGCCATCCAGAGGGAGAGGGACAAGGGCCAGATAAGCCTCTTCGAGGGCACCGACATGGTGGAGGGGTTCACCAGGGCCCTGCCCGAGCTGGATGAGTGGTCCGAGTCCGAGCTCCTGTCCAACGAGAAGGAGGCCCTGGGGTTCTTCATAAGCGGCCACCCGCTCGCGCGCTACACCGAAAAGATCGCGCTCTTCACCGACCTTGACACCTCCAGGCTCTCCGAAGCGCCGGAGTCGAGCCGCGTGACCCTGGGCGGGGTGGTGGGGGGGCTCAAGGAGACCACCACCAAAAACGGCGACAGGATGGCCTTTTTCACCCTGGAGGACCTCTTCGGCCAGGTGGAGGTGATAGTCTTTCCCAAGGTCTTCAAGGAGGTCGCGGCCAAGCTCGCGTCGGACAGGCCCATCCTGGTCACCGGCAGGCTGGAGAGGGACGAGAACGGGCACAAGGTGCTGGCCAGGGAGGTGGTGACCCTGAAAGAGGCGCACTTGAAGCTCGCGCGCTCGGTCCATCTCAGGCTCTCCACCACCGCGCTCACCCCGGACGACCTGGCCCGGCTGAAGAGGCTCCTCGCGTCCCACCCCGGCGACTGCCCCACCTATCTCCACCTGCTCCTTCCCAAGAACGTGGAGGCGGTGATATCCCTGCCCAGGAGGGAGTGGGTGACCCCCTCCCCGGAGCTCAAGGAGGAGGTGGACTCCCTCTTCGGCCTCCCCGTGGTCACGGTCTCGTACCGGGAGTCCTGAGTTGGCCCGCTACAGGGAAAGGACCTACCGCGAGCTCGCGCACAGGGGCCGGCTCGTCAGGTTCCAGGTGAAGCTCAAGGAGACCGACCTCTTGATCAAGGCCCGGCGCGACCTCTCCCACAGGGCCCGGGAGCTGGTCTTCGACGTCCGGGCCCCGCTCGAGGCCTACATTGCCACCCACCCCGGGTTCCTCACCTCCCTCGAGCCTCTTCCCGAAGACCCGCTTGCGCCCGCGCTGGTGAGAGAGATGCTCAGGGCCGGCAGCGCGGCGAAGGTGGGGCCCATGGCGTCCGTGGCCGGCGCGATAGCCCAGAAGGTGGGGGAGGGCCTCATGGCCGAAAGCCAGGAGGTCATCGTTGAGAACGGGGGCGATATCTTCCTCAAGGTTGAGAATAGGACCCTGGTCTCCATCTTTGCCGGCCCCTCCCCCCTGAGCCACCGCATCGGGGTCGCGATCGAGCCCGGGGACACCCCGCTGGGGGTGTGCACCTCCTCCGGCACGGTGGGCCACTCCCTGAGCCTCGGCAGCGCGGACGCTGTCACCGTGGTCTCGCGCTCAGCAGCGCTGGCCGACGCCGCGGCCACCTCGCTGGCCAATCTCATAGAGGGCAAGGGGGACATACCCAGAGCGCTTGAGGCCGCGCAGGGGATACCGGGCATCATTGGCGTGGTCGCGGTGAAGGACGACAAGGTGGGCGCGTGGGGGCGGGTGGAGCTCGCGCCCCTGTCCATTCGCGGCCCGGGCTAGGGGAAAAACCGCTTGTTTACCACGGTCCTTTTGACTATACTCCCCGGATATCGGGAGGATGAGGGTGAAGCTTTTAGCCATCTCGGACACGCATCTCGCGGGGGTTGACGAACCGTTTTCGGCCATTGTGGAAAGTCTCGGCCAAACCGCGGACCTCATCGTGCACGCGGGCGACTACACATCGCCCGAGGTGGTGGGACGCGTCCTGTTCGTCAACCCGGGCTCGCCCTTCAGCCCCAGGCACAGGGGGAAAGGCACGGTGGCCGTCATCAAGGTGGACAGGGAGCTGTCCGCCCAGATCGTGGAGGTAAACGGGTGTATGTAAAGAACCTGTGGGCTCCCTGGCGGATGGAGTACGTCCTCGGCGAAAAGGAGCAGCACTGCATCTTCTGCCCCGAATCCCACGGCAGGAGCGACGAGGAGAGGCTCATACTCTACAGGGGAGAGCTCTCCATGGTCATAATGAACCGCTTTCCCTATCAGTCCGGCCATCTTCTGGTCGCGCCGTGGCGGCACGTCCCCGATCTCGAGGGGCTGACGGACGAGGAGCTTTTGGACCTGACCAAGACTCTTCGCCGGGCCATCAGGGTGCTCGAGGCCGAGATGAACCCCGACGGCTTCAACGTGGGGATAAACATAGGGGAGGTGGCAGGGGCCGGGTACGAGAGCCACCTGCACTACCACGTGGTCCCCAGGTGGAAGGGCGACAACAACTTCATCGCGGTCTTCGGGGAGACAAGGGTGATCTCGGAGCACATCCGGGCGAGCTTTGAGAAGCTCAGGGTCCATTATGAAAAGGACGGGTTAAATGAAGGCGGTTAAGGCTTTTGTCACTGGTCTTTTGATAGTGCTGGCCGTGGTCTTCGTGGTCCAGAACAGCAACCTCATGTTCCAGAAGGTCACCTTCCGGCTCAACCTCGTGGTCCTGAGCTTCCAGTCCTACCCGCTGCCCCTCTACGCTCACCTGCTCATAGCGTTTCTGCTTGGCGTCGTGCTGGCCCTGAGCTACTATCTGCTCAGCGTTTTCGGCTTCCACAAAACTTTGAGGGAGAAGACGAAAGAGATCCTGAGGTTGAACGGTGAGCTCACCTCGCTTAGGGTGCCGTCCGCCGAAGAGGCCGGAAAAGAGGAGTCTGGGGCCGAAGAGGAAGAGACCAGCGAATAAAGAAAAAGATGGGGAAAGATTCGCGCCTTCCGGTCACTCAGCTTACAATGAGCGTGTTCGGGGGGCTTTACTTTATCTTTGTCCCAAAGGGGTATAATCCTGTAAGTTGTTGGGGCAAGGACCGTGGGGTCGTGAGAAATTTCGGCCCGTGAACCAAGAGGCCTTTGAATATTAAAGCGCCGGGGAGACGGCATGGCCAGGCTCACCCCCGTTTTCGAGCAGTATATTGAGCTGAAAAAAAGGCATCCGGACGCGATCCTCTTTTTCCAGATGGGCGACTTTTACGAGATGTTCTTTGAGGACGCGAAGCTGGCCTCCCGGATTCTCAACATCGCGCTCACCGCCAGAAACAAGGACCAGCCCGACCCCATCCCCATGTGCGGGGTCCCGTGCCACGCGGCAGAGACCTACCTCAGCCGCCTAGTGGACGCGGGCCAGAAGGTCGCGGTGTGCAACCAGGTGGAAGACCCGGCAAAGGCCAGGGGCCTGGTAAGGCGCGACATAGTGCGGGTGGTGACCCCGGGGCTCACGGTCTCCGAGTCCACCCTTACCCCGGCTGAGGAGAACTTCCTCGCGGGGTTCTTCCCGGGGTCCGACGGCTTCGGCCTGGCCGCGCTCGACCTCTCCACAGGCCGCTTCAGGGTCTGCCAGCTCAAGGACGAGGAGGAGGCCATAGACGAGCTGGCCAGGATCGAGCCCAGGGAGCTCCTCGTGCCCGAGGACCTCTCCCCCAGGCTGCTCAAGTCCGTGGGCAGCCGCTTTCCCGGAGCCAGGCTGGAGCTCGAGCCCGTGGGGGAGTTCTCCGTTTCCAGGGCTGAAAAGAGGATCACCCGGGAGCTAAAGGTCCTTTCCACGAGGGGCCTGGGTCTTGAGGGGCTCCGCGCGGGGGTCGCCGCGGCGGGCGCGGTTCTGGGCTACCTCGACAGGAACCAGGGCGAGTCCGCCGCGCACGTGAAGAATATCGAGGTCTACGAGCCGGAAGACTACCTCGTGCTCGACCGCCACACCCAGTACAACCTGGAGCTCTTCGAATCCATAGCCCTGAGGAGCAGGGACGGCTCCCTCTTGTGGGTCCTCGACGAGACCATGACCGCGATGGGCGCGAGGAGGCTCAAGGACTGGATCGGACGCCCCCTGACGGACCCCGGGAGGATCAACGGACGCCTCAGCGCGGTGGAGGAACTCACGGAGAAGGAGGGGCTCAGGCGGGCCAAGAGGGAGGTTTTGGGGGAGGTCTACGACCTGGAGAGGCTCACCTCCCGCATCACCCTGGGCCAGGCCGCGCCCAAGGACCTGGTCGCGCTCCGGGAGAGCCTGGGGAGGCTGCCGTCGATAAAGGGGTTCCTCGGGGAGGTCTCCTCGCCCCTTCTTCGCGAGCTCAACGGCAGGATAGACCCCCTCGAGGGGCTCTACGACCTACTTTATAGAGGGCTCAAGGACCATCCCCCCGCGTCCCTGAGCGCGGGCGGGGTTATCCGGGAGGAGTTCGACCCCAGGCTGAAGGACGCGGTGGACGCGGCCAGGTCAATCCGGGAGTGGATAGCCGGTTTCGAGGCCCGGGAGAGGGAGCGGACCGGCATCGGGAAGCTCAAGGTCCGGTTCAACAAGGTCTTCGGCTACTTCATAGAGGTTCCCAAGTCCCAGGCCGGGCTGGCCCCCGAGTCCTACCAGCGCAAGCAGACCCTGGTGGCCGCGGAGAGGTTCTTCACCGAGGAGCTGAAAAAGAGGGAGACCGCGGCGCTTGTGGCCGAGGAGACGAGGCTCAAGCTGGAGGCCGAGCTCTTCGAGGGGCTCTGCCGGGACGTGGCCAAGGTCTCGGACGCGATCCTGGCCGTGGCCCGCGCGCTCTCGGAGCTCGACGTTATCGCCACCTTTGCCGAGGTCGCGGTCGCGAATGACTACCACCGGCCCCGGGTGGTCGCGGACGGCCCCATCGAGATAGCCGGCGGCAGGCACCCGGTGGTGGAGCTCAAGGTGGAGGGCGGCTTTGTTCCCAACGACGTGCGCCTCGACATGGAGACCGACCAGGTCCACATCATCACCGGGCCCAACATGGCGGGCAAGTCAACCATAATACGCCAGAGTGCGCTCATAGTGCTCATGGCCCAGATGGGCTGCTTCGTGCCCGCGTCGAGCTGCCGGATAGGGGTGGTGGACCGCATCTTCACCAGGGTGGGCGCGATGGACGACCTGACCCGGGGCCGGTCCACGTTCATGGTGGAGATGGAGGAGACCTCCTCCATACTCCGCAAGGCCACCCCAGACTCCCTGGTGATCCTCGACGAGATAGGCAGGGGCACCTCCACCTACGACGGCCTGGCCATAGCCTGGGCCGTGGCCGAATACCTGAGCGGTCTCGAGGGCGTGGGCGTGAAGACCATGTTTGCCACCCACTTCCACGAGCTCACCGGGCTGGCCCGGGAGAAGCCCAGGGTGAAGAACTTCAACGTCGCGGTGAAGGAGTGGTCCGGAGAGGTGGTCTTTCTCCACACCCTAGCTCCCGGGGGCTCATCCAGCTCCCTGGGCATCCAGGTGGCCTCCCTGGCCGGGCTCCCGCGCGAGGTGGTCTCAAGGGCCAAGGAGGTCCTCGCCAGGCTCGAGGAGCCCATAGCATCCTCCCGCGCGCCCCGGAAGAGCGCGCCCGGGCAGATGGCCCTGTTCGGCTGGCCGGAGAGGGGACTGGTGGAGGAGCTGACCCGGCTGGATGCCGACGGCCTGGATCCTGAAGAGATGAGGGATATGCTCAAGAGGCTGGCCCGAAAGGCCAAAAAGATCGCGCGCCCGGGAGGAGACGGATGAGTCAGCGTCTCAAGATGACCTGCATGGCCGCGCTCCTTTTGGTCCTCCTGCCCCTTTCCGCGCTGGCCAAGACAGAGGCCGACGTCAGGTGGGAGAGCGCACAGAGGGACAAAAAACGCCTTCTTCTGGACAAGAAGCTGAGAAAATACCGGCACAACTGGCTCAACGTGATTCGCAGGTTCGAGAAGTTCCAGGAACGCCATCCCAAAGACCCCCGCGCACCCAAGGCCTTCTACCGGATGGCCAAGCTGAGGATCGGTCTCTACAGGGCCGCGCGCTCCACGCGGGACCTCTTTCGCGCGGAGGAGAACCTGAAAAAGATAATCAAGGGCTACCCCAAGAGCTCCCTTGGGGACGACGCCCGTTTTCTCCTCGGTGAAATCAGCCGCAAATACCGCAGGGACAAGGACCAGGCCTACCTAGAGTACTACCGGGTGGTCGCGGACTACCCCAAGGGGGACATGGCTCCCCGGGCCAAGAAGATGCTCAAGAAGCTGGGGCCCAAAGATAGGCCCAAGCTCGCGAAGAAGATAGTTGAGAGGCCCAGGGCCAAGCCCAAGGCCAAGCCGAAGCCAAAGAAGAAGGCGGCCCCCAGGGTCCCGGGCAGGAGCGCGCTGGTGACCGGCATACGCCACTGGTCCAACCCGGCCTACACCCGCGTGGTGATAGACCTCACCCGTCCGGTGAAGTTCAAGAAGCGGCTGCTCAAGGCCAACCCCAAGATAAGGAGGCCTCCCCGGCTCTTCATAGACATGGAGCCGGCCAGGCTAGCGGAGAAATTCAATGGCCCTATACTGATCCAGGACGGCCTCTTGAGAAAGGTGCGCGCGGGGCAGTTCGAGAAAGACGTGGTCAGGGTGGTCCTGGATATAGACTCCATCGAGGGGTACAAGATGTTCTCCCTCAGCGACCCCTTCAGGATCGTGGTGGACGTCGCGGGCCAGGAGGAGAAGGTCGCGGCCCTCAAGATACCGCCCTCCAAGAAGAAGCTTACCCTGAGGGAGCAGCTGGGGCTCAAGGTCCGGACCGTGGTGATAGACCCGGGCCACGGCGGCAAGGACCCCGGAGCCATAGGCCCGGGCAAGGTGCGGGAGAAGGACGTGGTGCTCGGGATAGCCAGGAGGCTCAAGAAGCTGATGGAGAAGGAGCTTAATTGCCGGGTGATAATGACCCGGAACTCGGATAAGTTCCTGCCCCTGGAGGAGCGCACCGCGATCGCCAACACCAGGGGCGCGGACCTCTTTGTCTCCATCCACGTCAACGCGCACCGGGACAGGCGGGTCTCGGGGGTGCAGACCTACTTCCTCAACCTCGCGACGGACGAGGAGGCGGTCCGGGTGGCCGCGCTTGAGAACGCGACCACCAAGAGGAGCCTGAGCGACCTCGAGAAGATCCTCAACGACCTGATGCTCAACTCCAAGATAATCGAGTCCAGCCAGCTCGCGGAAAGGGTCCACACCGCGATGCTCAAAACCCTGAAAAAAGGTTATAGAGGGGTGAGGGACCGGGGGGTGAAGCAGGCGCCCTTCTACGTGCTCATCGGCGCGAAGATGCCCGCGATTCTCGTTGAGACCTCCTTCATCACCAACTCCAGGGAAGCTAAGAGGCTCAGATCCACCCGCTACCAGACCAAACTGGCCAGGGGCATCATGGAGGGGATAAAGAGATACATGGACTGGGGGAGCTAAAGCAGTTGTCGAATGTGACCCTGAGCGCCGGCGACCTGGTGGAGTTCTTCGACAAGAAGGGCCTTACCCTCGCGCTCCTGCTCGAGGTGAAGAAGGGCAGGGCCAGGGCGCTGACCCGTGAGGGCCGGGAGGTCTCCGTGGCCCCCGGCAGGGTGGCCCACGCGTCGGCCGCGCCCTTCTTTGGGCCCGACGCGGCCAGGGCGGACCTCATGGCCCAGATCGCAAACGCGGGGAGGGTTCGCGAGGGGCTGGCCGAAAGGGTCTCCGCTGAGGAGCTCTGGGAGCTTCTCAAGGATGAGGAGGAGGGGTTCTCCCCCGACTACCTGGCGGACCTGGTCTTTTCCGGCGATGTGGGCCCCCACAACGGTGCGGCTGTTGTCCGGGCGCTGATTTCAGACAGGTTCCACTTCAAATACCGGGCCGGGCTCTTCTATTCCCTCAGGCCGGAGCAGGTGGACTCTCTAAGGGAGCAGGCCCAGCGGGAAAAGGAGAGGGAGGAGGCCCTTGCCAGGGCCTGCAAATGGCTGAAGCACGCGCAGGACGCGAAGGTCGGCCCCGAGGACTACCCCGAGTTCGTGGAGATGCTCAAGGAGTACTGCGTGCTGGGGCCCGAATACGAGGGCAGGCTCTTCGTGGAGGAGGCGCTGAGGGCCGCGGGGCTGCCGCTGGACCCCTTTCCCGTGCTGGTGGGCGTGGGGGTCTTCGGGGAGGATGAAAACCTCTGGCTGAGGAAAATGGGGGTGGCGGAGG
>JARFUL010000118.1 GCA_029289015.1 Syntrophobacteria bacterium
CAGACTCGAAGAACCGGCTGAGCTACTCGGACAAGGACCTCAAGCTCCTGGTGGACTTCGGCAGGGTCATCGCGCACACCCTGGCCGCTAGGGACGCGCGGGTTCTGGCCGGGGAGCAGAAGGCGGTTTTGGACCTCTTAGAGAAGACCGAGTACCGGACCGGCAAGGAGGAGCCCGGGGACTTCTTCACCCAGGTGCTCAAGGAGGCCAGGGAGTTCACCGGCACCGACCTCGGGTTCGTGGCCCTGAAGGGGGAGGGCGGGGGCCACTATTTCCTCCACACCACCGTGGGCCCGGTGCCCCCCTACCTCATGGACGCGGAGCTGGAGCTGGCCGGCAACCTGGTGGGGCAGATACTGAGAAACGGCTCCTCCATAGTCCACGAAAACACCTCCCGGCTCAGGGTCTTTCCCGCGCTCTTCATGGCCGGGGAGGAGCTCTCTCCCATAAGGAGCTTCATCGCGATGCCCCTTGTGAAGGGGGGCGACGTGAGAGGGGCCCTGGGATTCGCGGGGTTTCGGCCCAACAGGTGGTCCAGCTTCCACGAGAGGGCCATCTTCGCGCTGGCAGACCGCTGCGTCCTCGCGCTCGATTTCTTCCTCAAGAAGAGGGAGCTCGCGAAGGCGAAGTGGACCGACCCGGTCACCTCCATGTTCAACCACATCTCCTTCCTCAAGCTCCTGGGGAGCAGGCTCAAGAAGGTCGCGAAGGACAAGAGCCCGCTCGCGCTCATAGTGATGGAGCTCGGCGGCCTGAGCTCGGTTTACGGGGAGATAAGCCCCACGGAGGTGGACCGGATTCTTGCCGCGCTGGCCAGCGTGGTCGCCAACGAGGCCCCGAGGGGCGCGCTCCTCGGCAGGCTCTCCCATGACAGGTTCGGCATCCTGGGGCCGGGTCTCACCGCTGAGGACGCGGCCCGCTCGGCCTCGGCTTTGGAGGAGGCCGCGCTGAGGGTTCTCAAGGGCGAGTCCGGCATTGCTGATAGGATTAAGATAAGGAGCGCTGTGGTCGCGTTTCCCTCCAGCGGGTCCACCCCGGAGTCGCTCTGGCGCGCGGCCCACCAGGTTCTGTTCAAAACCGGCTTCAAACTCTGACAAGAGAGGCTTAGCTATGTCCATCTTCGACAGCATCTTCGGCCTTTTCGCCCGGGATTTCGCGATGGATCTCGGCACCGCGAACACCCTGATCTATGCCAAAGGCTCGGGCATAATCCTCAACGAGCCCTCGGTGGTGGCCCTCATGAGGGACACCGGAAAGGTCGCGGCGGTGGGCAGGGAGGCCAAGGAGTTCATGGGGCGCACCCCCAAGACCATAACCACCATCCGGCCCCTCAAGGACGGGGTGATCGCGGACTTCGACGTCGCCAGCCAGATGATTCGGACCTTCATCACGAGGGTGCTCAAGGCAAAGAGGCTCTTCAGGCCCTCCATGATCATCGCGGTGCCCACGGGCATCACCCAGGTGGAGAAGAGGGCGGTCATAGACGCGGCCACGGAGGCCGGGGTGAAGAAGGTGGACCTCCTGGAGGAGCCCATGGCCGCGGCCATAGGCGCGGGGCTGCCCATCAAGGAGCCCAGGGGCTCGATGGTGGTGGACATCGGGGGCGGCACCTCGGAGGTCGCGGTGATCAGCCTCTCGTCCATCGCGTACTCCGAGTCGGTGCGCATGGCGGGCGACGAGACCAACGAGGCCATCATGCGCTACATGCAGAAGGTCTTCCAGATAGCCATAGGCGAGAACACCGCGGAGGAGATAAAGATCAGGGTGGGCTCGGCCTACCCCCTGGGGGAGCCCCTCTCCATGGAGGCCTCGGGCAAGGAGCTGGTCTCCGGCATACCCAAGAGGTTCACCATCACCGACTCCGATGTGAGGGAGGCCATAAAGGACATGGTGGAGGTGTTCGTGGACGCGGTGATAAGGGCCCTGGAGAAGACCCCGCCGGAGCTGGCCGCAGACATAAGCTCCCAGGGGGTGGTGCTCGCGGGGGGCGGCTCCCTGGTGCGGGGGCTCGATACGCTGCTGGCCGAGAAGACGGGGCTCGACTTCCACCTCGACTCCGACCCCCTCACCACGGTCGCGAGGGGCGCGGGGATGGTCCTTGAAGACCGCAAGAGGTACGGGGGGATATTTATCAATTGAGACAGGACGCGCTGGACCTCGCGGTCCACCTGGCCAGGAGCGCGGGAAGGTATATCAAGGAACGGCTCAGCGCGCGCCACACCATAGCCAGGAAGTCCGACCCCGCAGACCTGGTCACCGAGGCCGACCTGGGCGCGGAGAAGATAATCGTGGAAGGCATAAGGGAGCGGTTCCCGGGCCACTCCATCATCTCCGAGGAGGAGGGGGGAGCGGACACCGGCTCTGGCTGCCTGTGGCTTGTGGACCCGCTGGACGGCACCATGAACTACGCGCACACTCTCCCGCTCTACACCGTCTCCATAGCGGCCCAGGAGGACGGCCGCATCGAGGTGGGGGTGGTCTACGACCCGGAGAGGGACGAGCTCTTTTCTGCGCTGAGGGGGTCCGGCGCGCACATGAACGGCAAACCCATATCCGTGTCCGCGACCCGCTCCCTCAATGAGGCCCTTCTTGCCACCGGGTTTCCCACCTCCGTGCGCAGGGAGCCGGAGCCCCATCTAGAGCTCTTCTCCCTGTTTCTCGCCAGGGCCCAGGGCGTGCGCAGGCTCGGCTCCGCCGCGCTGGACATGTGCTACGTGGCCTCGGGCAGGCTGGACGGGTTCTGGGAGCTGGGGCTCAGCTCCTGGGACGTCGCAGCCGCGGCCCTCATAGTGGAGGAGGCTGGGGGCACGGTGACCGACCTCAGGGGCGGCCCGGACTACGTGTGGTCCGGAGAGTTGGCCGCGACCAACGGGCTCGTGCACGAAGAGATGCTCAGGCTGGTCAGTACCGTTCCCCTGGAGCAGGACGGATAAGATGACTAGTGAAAGGGCCACACACCTCAAAAGGGTAGGGCTCGTTGCCGGCGCGGCCCTGGCGCTGGTGGCGTTCGCCTGGCTCTTGGGCTCGTCCCTGGTGCCCCTCGCGGTGGCCTTTGTGCTGGCCTACCTCCTCTATCCCCTCATCGCGCGGCTGGAGAGGCTCGGCGTCAGGAGGAAGGTCGCGGTCTTTTTGACCTTCGCGGTGATCCTGTTTTTCACCGTTATATTTCTCATCGAGATCCTCCCCCCGCTGGTGCAGGACCTCAACAGGTTCGTCCGGGAGTTCCCGGAGCTCTTGAACAAGAGCCTCATCTGGGCCCAGGGGCTCCTGGCCCGGGTGGGGGTTAAGACCTCCCTGGACCGGGAGCTGCTCTACGGGCTGGCCGCAAAGCACCTGCCCAAGCTCTCCATTGCCAGCTTCGCGCCCCTGGGGAACTTCGTGGGGTCCATGTTCAGCTCCATCTCCCGGCTCATCGTGGGGCTGATAAACCTCTTTTTGATCCCCGTGTTCTTCTTCTATCTCATCGACCACTACGAGGAGATAACCGACGGGCTCTTCAGCCTGCTGCCCCTTCCCTGGCAGCCCTTCACCCGGGACCTCTCCACGAGGTTCAACGAGGTCCTCGCGGGCTACCTGAGGGGACAGGTGGTGATCTGCCTCATCCTCGCGCTGTTCTACTGCGCGGGGCTGGCCCTGACCGGAGTGGCCTTCGGCCCGCTCATAGGCATTGTCGCGGGGCTCGCCAACATAATCCCCTACGTGGGGTTCACCGCGGGGCTGGCCACCGCGCTGATCTCGGCCCTGGCCGACTTCTCCGGCTGGATAGTGGTGGTGGGCGTCGCGCTCACCTTCGGGCTGGGCTCCGTGCTGGAGGGGCTCTTCCTCACCCCGAAGATCGTGGGCGACAAGGTGGGCCTGGGCCCCCTGGCCACCCTTTTGGCCCTTCTCGTGGGGGGGAACGTGGCCGGGATTTTCGGCATGCTCGTGGCCATTCCCGCCGCGGGCATGGGCAAGCTGGTGCTCGTAGAGCTGAGGGAGAGGTACTTCGGCTCCCGCCTGTACTCCTGACCCCAAACCCGCGAAGGGCCGCTCTTTTGCCCCGGACTTGGAACGGCCCGGGTGTTGTGGTAGCATACCCGCGGCCTTTTAGGCGCGCAAGACCCTTGCCCGGAATATTGAGACTATGAGCTTGAAGGATGAAAACGGCGAACTCCTGTCCCTGGGGAGGCTCATCACGGTTCGCATAAAGGTGGTGGGCCACGTGCTCGGGACCGCGGTGTCGTCCTTCATGGAGCACGGCTGCCTGAACCTCGCGGCCGCGCTCGCGTTCTTCTCCATACTCTCCTCCATACCCTTTTTGCTGATTCTCATTTCACTTACCGGGGAGGTGCTGGGGGTCGCGTCGGTGGACGCGGTGGTCCGGGAGGTCGCGCAGAGGATCTTCCCCGCGTCCAGCCTGGGCCTTCTGGACGAGCTGAGGAACGTCTCCAGGATAGGGGCCTTTCTGGGCGGGCTGGGCACCATCACCCTGATCTCCACCGCGACGGTGGTCTTCAGGTCTCTCGAGTTCGCGCTGGGGGTGGTCTTCAGGGTGGAGAAGAGACGGAGGAAGCACAAGTCCTTCCTCATGTCCCTGGCCACCATCCCCCTGGCCGGGCTCTTCCTCATCCTCTCCTTCCTCTTCACCTGGGTCACCCACTACCTCCAGACCAGGTCCTTTCTCTTCTACGACTTTGATCTCACCAAGCTCCTCGCCAACACCTTCGCCCTCGAATACCTCGTGCCCTACGTGATGATGGCCACGATGTTCACCGTTATCTACAAGGTGGTGCCCAACCGGCCCATACAGTGGAAATACGCGTTATCCGGCGGCCTGCTCTGCGCTTTCCTGTGGGAGCTGGCCAAGCATCTGTTCACCCTCTACGTGGACAGGTTCTCCAACTTGGGCGACCTCTACGGGCACTTCGGGACCGTGGTAATTCTTATCCTGTGGATATTCTACTCCTCCGCGATTCTCCTTTTTTGCGCGGAGGTGATATCCACCTACCAGAGGAAAGATGTTATCTTTTTGGCCAGGGTGCTGACCGGGAGTTCGAAACAGGAGACCTAAGGGACAAAGGATTATAAGGATTATGGATATAAGAGGGTTCTTGGGCGTATTCTTCACCATATTCGTGGCTGAGCTGGGGGACAAGACCCAGCTGGCCACCCTCCTCTTCGCGTCGGACAAGAGGTGGGGCTCGCTCACGGTCTTTGCCGCGTCGTCGCTGGCTCTCGTGGCCGCGTGCGGGCTCGCGGTCCTGGTGGGAGAGGGGCTCTCCAGGACCGTGACGCCCCGGGTCATGAGGGTGGTGGCGGGGCTCTTGTTCATAGGCCTGGGCTGCTGGTACCTCTTCACCTCATGGAGGTAAAAAAATGGCGGTCGCGGACCATCTGTTCTGGAAGTTCGGACAGTATTTCGAGGAAGATGAGACCCTCTTCAGGGAGGGTGAGGAGTCCATGGAGATGTACATCGTGATCACGGGCGCGGTGGACATCGTAAAGGAGAGGAACGGGCACTGCGAAACCCTCGCCAGCCTGGGGGAGGGCGAGTTCTTCGGGGAGATGGCGCTGCTTTCCGGTGAGAAGCGCTCCGCGACCGCGCTGGTGCGCGGGGGCAGCAGGCTCCTGGTGGTGGGCAAGGAGACCTTTCTCAGCCTCCTGAACGACTCCGGCGAGGTCTCCCTCATGATGCTCAACAAGCTGGTGGAGAGGCTGAGGGAGACCACGGACCGGCTCAACGAAGCCTCGATGGGTTTGCTCAACAGGAATCTTGTCCTCTACGCGCTGCTCAAAGGCCCCCTCAGGTGGCCCGAGGAGAGGGGTGATCTGGCCGAGTTTGCAGGCCTGAGCGACCAGGATCTCGACTCCGCGGTGGACTCAATGGCCCGCGAGGGGCTTCTGAGCCTCTCGGAAGGGGAGCTCAGCGCGAAAGGCACCGATCTTATCCTCGATAGGTTCCGGGCCGAGGGACCGGACAAGGCGTGTATCATCTCGGATGACCACCCCCAGCCTTGAATTTGCGTCTGTGAAGGGGTTCACTGATTCCCGGGATTTAAGTTGACACTCAACTTTTCCCCTCTGTAAAATTTTACGATATAAAGGCGATGGCCTGAGAGCGTTCTTAAAACCCCTAAAAAAGAGGTCCTTTTCATGGCCCAAAAAGGCACCGCATCAAGGGTGAAGGGCGTTGCGACGCGGCTTTTGTTTTGGACGCTGATTCTCGGTCTTGCGTTCTGGGGCTGCGCTCCCGGTCCCAAGGTCAAGGACGAGAAGGACCTCTTGCCGCGCGATCTGAGAGCCCTCCTCGAGGGCGAGTACCAGGTAACCGACCAGCTCAAGGACAATCCCCCCCGAACCGTCGCGGTGCTCCCCTTCGACAACCTCACCGATAAAGACGAGGCCTTCGAGGTGGTGCGCAAGGCCTTCTACAACCACTTCAGCTCCCTGCCCTATATAGACGTGGAGATAGCCCTGGTGGACGACCGCCTGAAGGGCGCAGACCTCTTCGACCCCGCGAAGGTCGCGAAGGCCGCGCCCCAGGACCTGGGGAGCATAGTGGGCGCCGACGCGGTGGTCTACGGCGACATCACCCACTACGACCGCATCTACGCGGTGGCCTATTCCCGGGTCTCCGTGGGGGCTGAACTGAAGATGATGGACACCAAGACCGGCGCGCTTCTCTGGTCGGGCAGGCACAAGGAGTCCATCCACGCGGGGGGGCTTCCCACCGGGCCGGTGGGGCTGATACTCACGGCCATCTCCACCGCGGTAAACCTCAGAACCATACAGCTCTACCGCTGCTCCGACGACCTTTTCAGGGAGATGGTGAAGTCCATCCCCGGGCCGCCCCTGGCCAAGACCATGATGCCGCCCGCGATCAAGATTCTCGTCCAGGACGCGGCGGGAACGCCCAGGAAGGCCGGCGACGTCATCAAGGTGGCCATGGAGGGCGACCCCCACAACCGGGCGTTCTTCGACATAGGGACCTTCAAGACCCGCATCGCGATGACGGAGCAGCAAAAAGGGGTCTACGTGGGCGAATACCGGGTCCTGCCCGGGGACAACGTGACCAGGGCCATCATAACCGGGCACCTGCTCGACGACCAGGGGTTCGAATCCACCTGGATCGACGCGCTGGGCACGGTTACCATAGACACCGCGCCGCCCGAAAAGCCCAGGGGTCTCAAGGCCTTGGGAAGGAGCGAGCGGATA
>JARFUL010000119.1 GCA_029289015.1 Syntrophobacteria bacterium
GGATTCGAGGTAGCGGAGCTCCTCGCGCGTGTAGCTGAAGACCATCTTCACCGGCCTAAAGGACCCCTTGTCCACCCAGAGGGTCGGCTTGGGCTCCCTTTTGGACTCCGCGCCTATGATAAACGCGGGCGCGGCGGAAAACCTCCCGAACCCCACTCTCATCAGGTCTACGCCCTGGCCCTCCAGGGTGTCCATCATGCCTCTGAGGGTGTTGTGGAAAAAGAGGGAGAGAAACGAGGTCTTGAGCCCGGGCTCCTCATTGAGGAGCTTTCCGTCCAGGAGCGTGACCCCCGAGTCGCGGTTTATCACCGTGATCCTGGTGCCGGAGCGGGTTTGGATCTCGAGGCGGAACTTATCGGGCCCCTGAGCGTAGAGGCGCATGGGGAAGGAGACCCTGTCCTCGGCCCCGGACGCGGCCACCTCCAGGAGCCCCTCCCCGGTGAGGGACCTGAGCCCGCGGTAGCGCTTGATCATGAGGCTGAGAACCTGGCCCGGCGGAAGGATGTAGGCCAGGGAGTGCCCCGCGAAAACAAAGAGCACAAGAGCCGCGGCCAGAGCTCCCCGCTTGATTCTCAAACCCAAAATACCTCCCCTGGTGGTCACGTTGAATATTGTAGACCAAAACCAGCCGCGGGGGAAGGGGCTCCTTTCAAAACGGGAAAGGGCCCCTCAGGCCGGTCAGTCCTCGCTCCTGGGGGACCAGTCGGGCATCCGCTGGTTGCCGGGCAGCACGGTTAGCCTCTTTACGTTGGTGCCGTTGGTCAGCATGCCGTAGATGGCCCAGTCCCCGGATCGGTTGGACGCGAAGGCCAGGTGGCGGCCGTCCGGGGAGAACACGGGATGCTCGTTGCTGCCCACCCTGGAAACCCGGGTGAAGTCCCTCCCGTCCGGGCGGATTACGCACACCTGGAACCTGCCGTTGACCATGGAGGAGAAGGTGATGAGGTCTCCCCTGGGGGACCACCTGGGCGAGCTGTTGTATCCCCCCTCGAAGGTGATCCTCCTCATGCGCCTGGTGGCCATGTCCATGACGTAGACCTGGGGCGAGCCGGACCGGTTGGAGACCAGGGCGAGGGATTTCCCGTCCGGGGAGAAGTCGCCGGGGATGTCGATGGCCACGTTCCTGGTGAGCCGCGTCCTCGCGCCTCCCATCAGGTCCACCTGGTAGATCTCGGGGTTGCCCTGAAAGCTCAGCCCCGCCGCGATGGAGAGCCCCGAGGGGTGCCAGGCCGGCGCGGAGTTGATCCCCTTCTTGCTGGAGACCACCGTCACCCTGGTGTTTCTCCCCGAGATGTCGGCCAGGTAGATGTCCGGGTTCTTCTGCCGGTAGGAGACAAAGACCATCCTCCTGCCGTCCGGGGAGAACCTGGGGATCAGGTCCACCGCGTTGTCCGAGGTGACCTTCCTCAGCCCGAAGCCGTCGTAGTCGGTGATCCAGACGTCCTTCCTCCTCTTCACCTGGTTTATGAACGCTATCTTGGTGTTGAATACCCCCTTTACGCCGGAGACCCTCTCCACCAGCTCGTCCCCGAGCCGGTGCACCATCTCCCGCCACTGGCTCATGTATCCCCGGTAGGACGCGCCCCAGATCTGGCGCGTCTGGCTTATGTCCACGAGCCTCGCCTCCACGTAGAGCCGCGTCCCGCTCCTGCGGAAGCCCGCGAGCACCAGGAGGTCCGCGCCTATGAGCCGCCAGTTCGCGGGGTTCACTTCCCTCAGCCTCAGGGGCTTTTCCAGGTATGCTTTGGGGTCTATGATCTTGAAGTAGCCGGAGAAATCGAGGTCGTTCTTCATCACCCGGCTCAGGGCCGCGTCAAGGGTGTCCCTGGTCCTGTCCAGGGACCCGAAGCCCGGAAATCCGATGGGTATCTTCTTGATGCCCGGACCGTGGATTCTGATGTAGAGCCTGCCGTGGGCGAAATTTAGCGCAGCCAGGAGGGCCAGGAGGAAGATGCCGGCCGGGACGAGCTTTCGCATTCAGGTATTACCCCCTCTCTTCGGAGCGGAACTCCAAGAGTATGGTCTCTTTGTCCTTGTTGAATATCGCGGGGAAGGGGGGCAGCGGCACCGCGGCCTTCACCGCCTTGGTCACCGACGCGTCGAAGAGCGGGTTTCCCGACGGCCTGGCGAGCCGCACCCCCAGGAGCCCGCCGCTCCTGGTTACCTCGATGAGCACCCGCGCCCAGAGCCCCTTCGCGAGACCCCCCGCGTAGGCCCACCTGCCCTTTATGGCTGTCAGCACCTGGGCCTTGTATATGGCCAGCTCCAGGGACTCCTTCTCCCGGCTCTTGCCTATGCGCCCGGTGAGCCCCAGGGAGACCGGCTTGAACTCGGAGAGCCGTATCCTTCTCTGCTTGGTCCTCTCCTTTAGCTCCTCCCCGATGATGGAGTCCGGCTCGCCCTCCCCCTCGTCTCTTTTCACCTTGACCTTCCGCTTTTTCATCTTCACGCTGAAGGTGGAGCCGGGGAGCTTGCCCAGGCCGATCTTTTTGCCCCTGCCCCTTTGGGCCCTGCCCGCGTAGTAGCCCGAGCCCCGGCCTATGCCAACGTCTTCAAGGGCCACCTCCACGAAGGACACGTCCGGGGATATGAGCGGCTGACCCCGCCATCCGAACATGAACGCTACACCCAGGATCAGGGTGTGGGCCACGAGGGAGGCGAAGGTGCACCCGAGGAGGCCCTGTTTGTCGGGCCTCTTCAAAAGCCCGCGCCGGTAGGGCCTGGCCCAGATCATCTTCGCTTTCCTTTGGGGGCCTGGGTCACCATGCCGATCCTCTTTATTCCCGCGCCCTTAACCGCGGCCATCACCTGGACCACAAACCCGTAGGGAAGGGCCGCGTCCGCCCTCAGGAAGACCCCGGTCTCGGGCCTGGCCTTGTGGATCGCGGCGAGCTTGTCCTGGAGGGAATCCAGGCTTGTCTTGTGCTCGTTGATGAATATGGCCTGGCTCTTGTCCAGGGTTATGACGAGCCTCTCCGTCTTGGCCGCTATGGGCTTGGACGTGGTCGCGGGAAGCTCCACGTCCTCGCCCCGCATCATCATGGGCGCGGTGACCATGAAGATCACCAGCAGAACCAGCATGACGTCCACGAACGGGGTTACGTTTATCTCGGAAATATGTCCCGTGTTTCCCAACTGGGTGTTCGCCATGAGTCCTAACCCTCCCGAACGACCTCAATGGGCCCGGCCACGGCTTTGGCCCTGGCCGTCTTGGCCAAAATGTCCCTCTCCACCAGGTTGAGAAAGTCGGACTGGAAGTTGACCATGTCAGTCTCCGCCTCCCGGATGAGGCTGACGAAGTAGTTGTAGGCAATCACCGCGGGGATGGCCGCGAGGAGGCCCATCGCGGTGGCCAGAAGCGCCTCCGCTATGCCCGGGGCCACGACCGCGAGGTTCGCGGAGCCCTTCTCGCCTATGGAGTGGAACGCGGTGAGGATCCCCACCACGGTGCCGAAGAGCCCGATGAAGGGCGCAGAGTTGCCGGTGGTGGCCAAAAAGGAGACCGCCTTGGTGAGCCTCTGGATCTCGGAGTTGGTGGACATCTGGAGGGTCCTTGCCAGGCAGTTGATGAACTCCTGGCCCGCGTGGAGGCTCTTGGGGCCCACCGCCTTCTTGAGCCTGTTCAGCTCCATCACCCCCTGCCTGAACACCTCTGCCAGGCAGCTCTCCTTCATCTTTCTCGCGCCCTTGAATATCTGCTGGACGTCCTGGGAGGACCAGAAGAGCTTTTGGAACTTTCGGGACTCCCTGGAGGACCTCTTGATCATCC
>JARFUL010000120.1 GCA_029289015.1 Syntrophobacteria bacterium
GAACGCGCAGAAGAGCGCGCCCATCTCCTTCGCGGGGGCCAGGTCCACCTCGGAGTCGCCCACGTAGAGGAGCTCTTTCGGCTCAATTGAGAAGTGCTCCACTATGGACCAGAGCATGTCCGGCGCGGGCTTGGGGTTGGCCACGTCCCTCGCGGTTACCACCAGGTCTATTAGATTTTCTATCTCCAGCATGGCCAGGACCGTGTTCATGGAGTCGGCCCGGTTGGTGGCCACCGCGGTGGAGAACCTCTCGGCCGCGAACTCGAGGAACCTCTTGAGTCCCGGCTCCTTCTTCAAAAAGGGGACGAACTGGCGGTAGTCCATGGAGAGCCTGAACCTCTCCGCCTCCTCGATGAGGTCCGCACGGTCCCTCAAAAGGTGGGCGATGGCCCCCTTTGCGGAGAGCGTGTGGATTATGGGCACGTCCTCCTCGAGAACCGGCCCGAGCCCCAGGTGCTCGAGGATCAGGCCGTAGTACATCTTGTTGGCCTTGAGGGAGTCCAGCATCACCCCGTCGCAGTCCAGGGCCACCACCTTGACCTGGATATTGCCGGCCATTACTTCTCCTCGCCCCCGGAGGGCTCGTCATCGAAAAACAGGCCCGAGATCCCCTCCACGAACTTGAGGTTCCGCCGGGTGAGCTTCTTCAGGGAGAGAAGAAACTCCCTGGTCCCCTCGTCCTGGAAGAGCTCTTCAATGTCGCTCTCTTTAGTGCTGCCCTTGTCCTCGGTCTTATCCACCGGTTTTTGCCTGTCATTCGTCCACTTGTCCGACAACGGTGATCTTCACCGGGTCGAGATTGCGCTCCTTGAAGCTCAAAACCAGGGGCTCCCGGAACCTGCCCGCGGGAAGCGCGGCCGGGTCGAGAACCACGGTGAGGCGGAGCCTGCCGTTTTGCGAGGCCGACTCATCAACTTTAACCTCAAAGAACTTGCGGTTGTAGGAGATCTCCTTCACGGTGATGGAGCCGCCCACATTGGAGCTCACCGTCACCCTCCTCGACTCCTTGGGGTTCTTGCGGCTGAGCTTTCCCAGCACCAGCTGCGCCGGAAAGACCTCCACCTTGGGGGCTATGAGCGCGGTTACCTGCACCTGGAAGACCTTTTTTTCCAGGTAGCCGGTGTGGATGTCGAGGCGCCCGTGGTAGGAGCCCGGCTCCTTCAGCTTGTTGATTATCCTGAGGGTGTAGCACCCGTTATCCGCGCGCCCGAGCTCGTAGCCCACCATCTTGGGGATGTCGGTACTCACCTTTTTGATGAAGAGGGGTCTGTCCTGCCCGGGGCAGACGGTAAGGGTTTTTTCAAAGGGGGTGCCGGCCACGCCGAAGAAGTTGACCGCGCTGTCCGGCTCGAACCGGACCAGGGGTATGACCTCACCCTTCAGGGTCAGCTTGAACCTCTTCATCACCGGGTCGTTGGTGTACACCAGCGCGTACTTCTTGAACGCGCCGCTCAGGGTTTTGGTATGCACCGTGAGGGTTACAGTTCCCTTCCCACCGGGAGGGATCACGCGGTCGAACCGCGCGACCGCGCACCCTCAGGAGGGCTTGACCTTGAATATCTGCAGCGGCTCGTCCCCCTGGTTTAAGACGATGAACCCGTGCTTTACAGATTTCCCCTGCCTTACCGGCTGCGCGGTGAACTCGCTCTCCTCGACCACGACCATGGGCCCCCTCGCGAGGAGCGGGGCGGAAGACGCGAAAAAAACCAGAACCAGTGCCAGAAGCGAGATCCGCCGGGGGTTTGCTTTTAAGTAATCCATAACCTTGCCATTACTCCCTGAAGTGGATTATTCTTGTTGCAAGATATTTCAATCGGCATAAGGTGTCAAGGCGAACACCGGAAGGGTTGGACACGGTTCACATGGAGTATCAGTCTGATTTTCTCGTTATAGGCAGCGGTATCGCGGGGCTCAGTTTCGCGCTGAAGGCGGCCCGGCTGGGAACTGTCAACATAGTGACCAAGAAGCAGTCGGTGGAGACCTCCACCAACCTGGCCCAGGGCGGCATCGCCACGGTGCTCTGCCCTGAGGATTCCTTCGACCTGCACATAAAGGACACCCTGGTCGCGGGGGACGGGCTCTGCCACGAAGACGTGGTCCAGATGGTGGTGAGGGGCGGTCCCGAGCGCCTCAATGAGCTCATCGAGATCGGGGTCGAGTTCGACAAGGGCTCTGAGATCGAGGGGTGCGACTTTGACCTGGGGGTGGAGGGGGGCCACTCGCGTCCCAGGATAATCCACGCGCGGGACATGACCGGAAAGGCCATTGAAGAGGCTCTTCTCGCGAAGATAGAGGCCCACCCGAACATCAAGATCTTCGAGGACCACCTGGCAATCGACCTGGTGGTCCAGTCCCTGACCATGAAAAGGGGCGGCGCGGTGGCCTTTCGCAAGGACAGGTGCTTCGGCGCATACGTGCTCAACACAGATAACGGGGAGGTCCAGACCTTCAGCGCGCGCTTCACCCTCCTGTGCACCGGGGGCGCGGGAAAGGTCTACGTCTACACCTCCAACCCGGACATCGCCACTGGCGACGGGATCGCGATGGCCTGGCGCGCGGGCGCTGAGGTGGGCAACATGGAGTTCGTCCAGTTCCACCCCACCTGCCTCTACCACCCCCACGCGAAGAACTTCCTCATCTCCGAGGCGGTGAGGGGCGAGGGCGGCCGGCTCATAGACCTAAACGGTAACACCTTCATGGAGAAGTACCATCCCCTGAAGGAGCTGGCGTGCAGGGACGTGGTCGCGAGGGCCATAGACTCCGAGATGAAGCTTTCAGGCGCAGACTGCGTCTACCTGGACATCACCCACCTGGGTGACGGGTTCATAAAGGAGCGCTTCCCCTGGATCCACCGCAAGTGCCGCTCCCTGGGCATAGACATAACCAAAGAGCCCATCCCGGTGGTGCCCGCGGCCCACTACATATGCGGCGGAATCAGGACCGACACGAACGGGCTTACCTCCATAAAGGGGCTCTACGCGATAGGGGAGACCGCGTTCACGGGGCTCCACGGCGCGAACCGGCTCGCGTCCAACTCCCTTCTGGAGGCCATGGTCTTCTCCCACGCCGCGTTTGGGCACGTGGAAAGGATCGTGGGGGAGGGCGAGGGGCCCGCGATGCCCGAGGTGCCCGCGTGGGACGAGCCCGCGAACAAGGACTCCCGGGAGCTCGTGCTCATCAGCCACAACTGGGACATAATCCGGAGGATAATGTGGAACTACGTGGGCATAGTGCGCACCGACAAGAGGCTGATGCTCGCGAAGAAGCACATCAGCCACATCCTCTCCGAGATAGACGAGCACTACCCCAACATCGCGCTCTCCAGCGACCTCATAGAGCTCAAGAACCTCGCGCGGGTCGCGGATATCATAGTGAGCTGCGCGCTGCTGAGAAAGGAGAGCCGGGGGCTCCACTTCAACGCGGACCATCCCGCGAAGGACGACGCGAACTTCAACAGAGACACGCTGGTGACGGTGGAATAGCTTCGGGCCGCGGCGCGCCCGCTCGGCAGGGCAAGGTTTTTGGACAAAAACGGCTGTTTGATTTTTTTGGGGGGAGAGTGAATGGCTCGGCTAGAGCCCCATCATGAAGAAGAGGTTGAGCCTTTCGCGGTCCTCTTCCCCTATCTCCAGGAACCTAACCCCCATTCCCGAGGGCTGGTCGTCCTCCTTGTCGACCCTCACCCAGGAGACCTCGCAGTCCGCGATTATGGGCAGCGACGCGTCGGGAAGGAAGAGATGGATCAGGATCCTGGTGCCCTGGGGCAGGGAGTGCTCGGTGATGATGAAGA
>JARFUL010000121.1 GCA_029289015.1 Syntrophobacteria bacterium
CTATGACCAGGGGTCTTGCAAGCGCGCCGGAGGGCATCTTGAGCCGCACCACCGAGCTGAGGGGCACCGCGAAGAGGCCGTAGGGGTAGTTGGCGAAGAGGTCCTCCCTGGTGGTGAAGGGCAGTTTCTCGATATCGGAGAGCCCGGCCACGTCATCGGGCAAAATCCCGGCCTCGTCCATCGTCTTCCGGTAGAAATCCACCTTCGCGTAGGCGCGGTTGAGGGTCATCTGGAGCCTCTCCAATTGAAGGAGCTCCAAATCCTCCCTCTTCAGGGCTTCGGACCCGGGGTCCAAAATGGACAGATGTTCAGCCTCTTCCCTTTGGCCCATCAACTGACCTTGCGGCAGCGCTGACCCGCTGCGCTGCACTTATGGTTGTGCGTATTTACCTGCCTCAGTCTCCTGCCGAAAGGCAGGACCAGTAAAGGGACACTCTCCCCATCCTGCCCCGCAGGGTGCAGGATCCGAAATATGGCAATGCCATCATTTTTCCCATTTTTCCCGGTACTCCCTTCCGAGGAAGGAGCGGACCACCTCGTCGTTGTCGAGAAGCCTCTCCGGGGTGCCTGAGAGCATTATTCTTCCCGTTTCCATGACGTAGGCCCTGTCTGCGACGTCGAACGCGAGATTTGCGTTCTGCTCCACCAAAAGGATGGTCTTTCCCTCTCTTTTGAGCCCTTCGATCACGGTGAATATCTCGTCCACCACCAGGGGCGCGAGGCCGAGCGACGGCTCATCCATGAGGAAGCAGACCGGCTCCGCCATGAGCGCCCTAGCTATGGAGAGCATCTGCTGCTCGCCGCCCGAGAGCGTGCCGGCCCTCTGTTTTTCTCTCTCCTTTAGGATGGGGAAGAGCTCGAAGGCCCTGGCCAGGTTTTTGGGGAGCCTGGCCCTGCGCTCCCTGGGAGAGAGCGCGAACGCGCCCAGCTCGAGGTTCTCCAGCACGGTGAGGGACGGGAACACCTGCCTCTCCTCGGGCACGTGCACCAGCCCCCTTTTCACCACCTTCTCCGGGGGCGCGCCGTTGAGGACCGAGCCGTGGAAGACCACCCGGCCCGCGAGCGGAGTGTGCACCCCTGAGATCACGTTGAGGAGCGTGGTCTTTCCCGCGCCGTTCGCGCCCACAAGGGCTACGATCTCCCCCCTTCTCACGTGCAGGGTGATGTTGCGGAGCACGGTGAGGCGCCCGAAGCCCGCGGTTATGGATATGACCTTGAGCAAGCCCTACTCCCTTGTGCCCAGGTATGCGGAGATCACCCTGGAGTCCCTGCGCACGCGGTCCGGGCTCCCCCTCGCGAGAAGGGAGCCGTAGTTGAGCACTATCACCTCGTCAGAGATGGACATTACCAGATTCATGTCGTGCTCCACAAGGAGCGTGGTGAGATCGGTCCCCCTGAAGGAGGAGATGAGCGCGGCCATCTCCTCGGTCTCCGCGATGTTCATGCCTGCCGCGGGCTCGTCCAGGAGGAGGAGCTTGGGCCCCGGCGCGACGGCCCTTGCCACCTCGAGCCTCCTCTGGAGCCCCAGGGAAAGGGCGCCCGCGGGCCTGTGCGCGTGCTCTTCGAGGTCGAACCTTTCGAGCACCTCGATGGCCCTCTGGGTAAGGGCCCGGGTCTCCCTTTTGGCCTTCCGGGTTGAGAGCATGCCGGAGACAAAGCCGCAACTGGTGACCCTTGAGAGCGCGACCATCACGTTCTCCAGCACCGTCATGTTCCCGAAGATCATCACCTTCTGGAAGGTCCTGGCCACCCCCAGCGCGGCTATCTCGTGGGGGGCCATGCGGCTGAGCCTTCTCCCCTGGAACACCACCTCCCCCTGGGTGGGCCTGATGATGCCTGATATAAGATTGATGAGGGTGGTCTTTCCCGCGCCGTTGGGCCCTATTACCGCGAGGATGCTCCCCTTGGCCTGGGTGAAGCTCAGCTCGCTGAGCGCGGTGATCCCCCCGAAGTTCTTGGTGAGGTCCTGGACCTCGAAGAAAGAGCTCATGGGGTCCCCCTCTTTCCGGTGATGGCCCGGAGAACGCCCGGGAAGAGCCCCTCGGGGAAGAAGACGAGGGACAAGGTGAGGATCGCGCCGTAGACCAGGGTGGAGAAGTCCTTCACCACGTGGAGAAGCTCAGGCAGCAGGGTGAGCACCGCCGCGCCCAGAACACCTCCCCAGATGTGCCCCACCCCGCCCACCACCACCATGGTGACGATCTCTATGGAGTAGAATATGGACCCGGTGGAGGGGGACACAAAGGTGGTGTAGTGCGCGTAGAGCGAGCCGGCCAGGCACGCGAACACCGCGGACAGGACAAAGACCTTCACCTTGAGGGACGCGGTGTTCACCCCCAGGGACGAGGTCGCGGTCTCGTTCTCGTGGAGCGCCTTGAGGTTGAGCCCGCTCATGGAGAAGGTGATGTTGTGGGCCAGCCAGATGAAGAGGCCGAGAAGCGGCCATATGAACCAGAAGAACCTCAAATCGCTGTCCAGCCGGAAGCTGAGAAGCCCGATGTAGGGCACCCCCGAGATGCCCGGGGGGCCGCCGGTGACCTGCTCCCAGCGCACCATCACCAGGTGCACGATCACGTTGAGGCCCAGGGTGGCCATGATGAGATAGTTGCCCTCGAGCCTCATGGTGGGGATGCCCACGATCCACGCGGCCAGGCCGGTGAACACAACGGCCAGGACAATGGCCCAAAGGGGCGATATGTTGTAGGTAACGGTGAGCACCGCGGAGAAGTAGGCCCCCAGGCCGAAGAACGCGGCGTGGCCCAGGGATATCTGGCCTGCCAGCCCCATGAGCAGGTTGAGCCCTAAGACCACGATCGCGTTGAGCGCGACTATGTTCAGGATGAACAGGTGGTAGGGGTTCTTCACGAGCAGGCCCATGACCCCCACCAGCCCGAAAAAGACCAAGAGCCCCTTTTTGCCTCCCTCGGAACCCACGTCAGGCCCTCCTCAGGTCGGTGCGGCCGAAGAGGCCGCCGGAGCGGAAAAAGAGCATGAACAACAGGATCACGAACGCGAACGCGTCTTTGTACGCGGATGAGATGTAGCCCGCGGCCAGGGACTCGAACACCCCGAGCAGGAGCCCCCCCACCATGGAGCCCGGCAGGTGCCCGTATCCGCCCAGCACCGCCGCGGCGAACCCCTTGAGCCCCAGCATGACCCCCGCGTCGAAGGAGATGGTGGTGATGGGGGTGATTATGATCCCCGCGACCGCGCCGAGGAACGCGGCCAGGAGGAAGGAGAGCATGACCACCCTCCTTTCGGGAATGCCCACCAGCCTCGCGCCCAGGGGGTTTTCCGCGACCGCGCGCATGGCCTTTCCCGTAAGCGTCTTGGTGAAGAAGAGGGTGAGCAGCCCCACCACCAGCCCGGTGATGCCCAGGACCCACAGCGCCTGGGGGTTTATGGACGCGCCGAGGATCTGGAAGGGCTTCTCCCCGGTGAAGGGAGGCAGGGCCACGGACCTCTTGCCCAGGACCACCATCGCGCTCCCCTTGATGAAGATGGAGAACCCGATGGTTATCATCACCAGGATCAGGACCTCCCGGCTCCGGGAGCTGTTGAGCGGCCCCCGCTCCATGAAGACCCCCACCCCGCAGGTGATAATCACCGCGAGCGCGAAGCACACCGCGAGGGGAAGCCCGGTCTTCTGGCTGATCACCGCGGACAGAAGCCCGCCCAGCATCACGAACTCGCCCTGCGCGAAGTTCACCAGCCCGGTGGTGTTCTGCACCAGGGAAAAGCCGAGCGCGATTAGCCCGTAGATGGAGCCGGAGGTGACTCCTGATACGAGAAACTG
Source organism: Syntrophobacteria bacterium (assembly GCA_029289015.1). Classification (GTDB taxonomy): domain Bacteria; phylum Desulfobacterota; class Syntrophobacteria; order JARFUL01; family JARFUL01; genus JARFUL01. Next base: position 3,797 of record JARFUL010000121.1, read on the forward strand.
GGCGATGTCAGCGTTCATGGACCCTTGAGCTCCCCTGAAAAATCCCCGGGGTTTTAGCGTGCTTGGCCTGAGCGGTCTATTCTACAACCAAAGATGGGAATTGGCCCACAAGAAAAAAGCCGGGGCTTAAACCCGCCCACGGCTTACCTGTTTTATCGGCTGTGTCCGAAAGAACGTGGGCAGGCCTATCTGCCCCCGGGCCAGCCCCAAAAGAACATCGCTTTCGTCCACGCCTTCATAACCGCCTAAATGCCAGAAATTTAAAGATTTGTCAAGGATAAAAGAGGGCTCCCGCCCGCGATCTTCCCCAAGGCGCTCGCCCAGGTAGAAGGGCCGGCAAAAACGCGGCTTCCTTGAAAAATTGTCCCCTAACCAATATAATTTATAGATAATTCCACCCAAACAAGGAGGCGGCCATGGCGGCGGATCCGATGCTCATCAAGATCTTCGAGTATGCCCTGAACCAGGAGAACACGGGAAAGAGCTTCTTTACCAACGCGCTCGGTTCCATGGGGATCGGGGCCGCGGTGAGCGCGCTCAAGAGGCTCATCGAGGAGGAGGAGAAGCACATCCAGTTCATAGGCAAGATCCTGGCCGATCTAAAGTCCGAGGGGGAGGTGAACCTGTCGGCTCTCGAGTCCCTCATCCTTGAGCCCACCAACTACTTCGACCAGCGGGCCGACTCCGAATTCCTCGAGCTCTGCGTCCAGGATAGCATGGTCCCCGACGTCACCATCTTCAACACCGCGTACCTCATAGAGAAGGACCTGAGCGAATATTACGGCACCATGGCCCAAAAGGCCCAAGGGGACGCGAAAGAGGCGCTCAAGATGCTCAGCGACTGGGAGAAGGCCCACGAGCGGTTCTTCAAGAGATACCGGGACAAGCTCACGGAAACCTACTGGCGCATGCCCTGGGGAGGCTGATTCATCCCCTGTCCTAGAAGGCCGCGCGTCTCAAGAAAAGGGACTTGGGCAGGCTCTGAGAGATCATGGTGCGCGCGCGTCGCGCCAAAGAATCCTAAGCCGCTTTCTCGGGGCCCTTCCCGGCTTAAGCCATATTCAGATAAACCATAGAGGGGAGCGTTAGATGAAGAGGGTAAAGATCAAGGGCATGTCCTGCAACCACTGCGTTATGTCGGTGACCAAGGCCTTAAGCGAGATAGAAGGGGTGGAAGACCTGAGCGTCAGCCTGGACGCGGGCGAGGCCACCTTCCAGGAGAGAGCGCCGGTGGATATTAGGCTCGTGAGGCAAAAGATAAGAGAGGCCGGGTACGAGGTGGTGGAATAGCCGGTGTTTATCAATCCCGGGCCTGCCCCGGGCCGGGACGCGGCACCTTGAAGACATATTTAAAGGGAGGGGTCTAAGTGATGGCACCTGTCAAGCTCTACGCGCTCAGCACGTGCGGCCACTGCAGGAACACGAAGAAATTCCTGGACGAGTGCGAGATCAGCTACGACCTGGTGGAGGTGGACCTGCTTGAGGGACAGGAAAGGGAGGATATCCTCGAGGAGATCAAGCGCATCTCCCAGCAGTGCGCGTTCCCCACGATTGTCATCGGTGAAAAGGTCATCGTGGGATTCCACGAGGACAGGATCAGGGAGGCCCTCGGCCTATGAGCCAGGTTGAAAAGCTCTACGAGTCGCTAAAAAAGCTCCAGGAGCCCAAGGGCTATTTCTTCAACCCGGATAAAGACCTGGTCTTCGACCTGCTTCGCGGCCTCCTTACCAACAAGGAGCGCTACGGCTACATGTCTTGCCCGTGCAGGCTGGCCCAGGCAGACCGGGATAAGGACAGAGACATCATCTGCCCCTGCGAGTACCGCGAGCCCGACGTCTCGGAATACGGCGCGTGCTACTGTGCGCTCTACGTGTCCAAAGATGTCCTTGAAGGCAAAGCCTCAAAAGTGCAGGTGCCGGAGAGAAGGCCCCGGGAGCTCATGGCTTTCTAGGCCGGCCCGAAAGGACCGGACGAGTGAGGGGCATCGCCCCAGTTGAGCACCCACCGGCTGAGCCGTAGCTCAACGAGACCTGCGTGCTCCCAGACCCGGCAATCTGGCGCGTGTTGTTGCCTCTCCCTATTTTCAGGATTATATTGTTCGCATCCATCCTTTGCCTGGGGAGAAGACCATGATTCGAAAGTGCGACGCGGCCGACTTCGAGGCCATCTACGAGATCATCAACGATGGCGCCAGCGCATACAAGGGCGTCATCCCGGACGACCGCTACCACGAGCCCTACATGCCGCGGGAACACCTGCGCCGCGAGATGGACGCGGGCGTGGTCTTCTGGGGGCTCGAGGAAGCCGGCGAGCTCGCGGGCGTGATGGGCATCCAGGACGTAAAAGACGTAACATTGATCCGGCACGCGTACGTGCGCACCGCGAAGAGGAGAAGGGGCATAGGCTCGAAGCTCCTCGCGCACCTGAGGAAACTCACCGACCGCCAGCTCCTCATCGGCACCTGGGCCGACGCGACCTGGGCCGTGGATTTTTACGAAAAGCACGGGTTCAGGGTAGTCACCTACGAGGAGAAGGAGATGCTCCTGAGGAAGTACTGGAACATCCCCGAGCAGCAGGTGGCCACGTCGGTGGTGCTGGCGGAGAAGTAGAGGGTAAAGGCTATACAAGGCAGGTGCAGGAAGCAGTTGCCAGCCTAATCTGACCTCCCCTAAAAACCTGCACCACAATCATCCTTTGAGCAGTTCAACCAGCTCCCCCGGCTCCGTCACCGGCAATTTGCAGTCCCCGCCCATGCACACGTAGCCCGCGGCTTTATTTACGGGCCAGGATATGGTAGATTCTCGGGCCATGGACCGAGGGATCGGCACAGCAAGGCTCTTTTACAACCTGGCCACCGCGCCCGTGCAGGCCGCGGGGTTTTTCGCGCCGCTCTTTGCCCGCGCGCTCACGAGAGAGCAAAAGCGGTTCTGGCTGGGGAGGCTGGCCGTGGGCCTCCCCCGGCTCCCCGAGGCGAAACCCGGCCCCAGGGTCTGGCTCCACGGCGCGTCCCTCGGTGAGATGCAGGTCGCAGACTCCATCCTCTCCCACCTGGCGGAAAGGCTCGGGTCCGCGGAGTTCGTCCTCACCTCCGGCACCCCCCACGGCCTGACCGAGGCCCAAAAAAGGACTGCCGGCCGCGCTCTCTGCCTGCCCTATCCCCTCGACCTCCTCGGCCCGGTGAAGAGGTTCGTAAATATTGTCCGGCCCGACGTCTACGTCCCCCTCGAGACCGAGATATGGCCCAACCTGCTCTCATTCCTCATGCTCAGGTCCACCCCGGTGGTCCTGGCCAACGCCAGGCTCTCGGCCCGCTCCTTCGGCCGGTATCGTGCCATGAACCGCTTCTTCAGGCCCATTGTCAGGGGCTTCGCCAAAATACTGGCCATCTCCGAGGCCGACCGGGACAGGTTCCTGATGCTCGGCGTGAAAAAGGAGAGGGTCGAGGTCATGGGCAACGCGAAGTACGACCAGCTCCCCGCAAGGGCGCGTGCCGAAGCGGCCCGCCGCGCGTCCGGGCGCCTCGGGTTCGGGCCGGGCTCAAAGGTGGTGGTCGCGGGCTCCATAAGGTCCCAGGAGGTGGAGTTCATCCCCCGGGCCTTCGCGGCCCTGAGCGCCAAACATCCCGAAGCGAGGCTCGTGGCCGCGCCGAGGCACCTCAAGAGAGTCCCGGACCTAGTGGAAGAGCTAAAAAAGCACGGGATAAGCCACCGGCTCCTCAGCGAAGAGGCAGGGGGAGCGGAGCCCCTCGCGGTGGTGGTGGATGAGCTGGGGGTGCTCTTTGACCTCTACTCCGCGGCCCATGCGGCCTTTGTGGGGGGGAGCCTGGTGAACCTCGGCGGGCAGAACCCGCTTGAGCCCGCGGCCTGGGCCGTGCCCGTTCTCTTCGGGCCCCACATGGACAACTTTGCCCTGGAGGCCGACTCTCTCATCGCGGCCCGGGGGGGCGAAGAGGTCCGGGACGCGGACAGCCTGGCCCGAGAGCTCTCGAGGCTTCTTACGGACCCGGAGTCGCGAAATTCAATGGGCAAGAACGCCAAGAGCGCGCTCATGGATGTCGTCGGCTCTGGGAAAAGGCAGGCCATGATTATAGCCCGCATCGCGGCCGGGGCCAGAAAATAAGCCCGCACTTCCCGCGCTAAACCGGCCTTTGAGCCCGCCGCGCCGAAACGCGGCCATTGGCTCTCATGATGGAGCTTTGGCAAGAAAAGAAGGCCCTCGACCAGGGACTTTTTGCCACCTCCACCTCGCAATGGCTAAAACCATTATTTGGGGGGGAGAAGGGAGTGGTTTGGGTCCCAGGTTGCCCGGGCCTTCTTAGCCTGTTCGCTACGGTCTTTTTTTCTCGCGATGTAGGGTGGCACAAACCGGGAAGATTGCATACCTGATTTTTGGGTTCGAAAAACCTTAGATGAAATCAGGGAAAGGCGTAAGCAGCCCCGCGCGGAAATAGGCCCTCCCCGAGAAGGTCACCCCTCGTCCGGATAGCTCCTCGGGCTGCGGGGCCCTACGGGGGCTTCCCTGGCCGGCCTCTCGCAGACTATGATTATCAGCGAGGCCAGGCCCAGGGGATAGTAGAGGATCGTGTCTGCCCTGATAAGCGCGAGGACCAGCCCATAGACCGCGATGGATTCTGCTAAGGCCCACGCGATTATCATCCGGTTGAGCCTCTTGGACCGGTAGTCCTCTTGGCGCGGGTTGAGCCCTGAAACAGACCCGTATATCTTGTAGGAGACCACCGCGGACACAGCGGCCGCGGCCCAGAGGCCGATGAGGAGGTACCTAAAGGATTCGGGGGCTAATCCCGGGGGAGAAAACCCCTGGATGTTTATCAAAAAAAAGAGCACACCCCAGTAGATAACGGGTGTTATTGCCATGGCCAGCCAGATGATCGTGGCCTGCATGTTCGTGGACCGGACCCTTCATGCGCGCGTCCCTGCCCTGGCTAACATACTTCGTGTAAGAACAAAGAAATTTGGGGTCAGTGCCGCTTTTGCGCAGCAGACCCCCGCGCCCGGCCGTCCGGTTCCAGACCGGGCCGGTCGTCGAACCTGCGGCAGTAGATCGTCCCCTCGTCCCGGCTGCCCCTCACAAGCTCCATGTGCCTGAGCGTGGCCGCGTCCCGCGCGAGCTCGGGCTCCACCTCCACCGTGCCCCCGACCCCCCTCGCGCCGGAGGGCTGGATAGGCGTGCCCTCCACCTCCTTGAAGGGGGTCCGGATAACACCAATGGGAGTCATCTTGTAGCTCTTCACTGCTCTTCACCCCGTGCTGAGGCCCTGTTTTTTACCGGTGGCCCTGTTTTGTAAATTAAAAGGATTTCCGGCCAAAGGGAAGGTTTCACCCATGGTCAGGCCAGGGTCGGCCTTTCGCCCAAGACTTTGGCCAGCTCCCCCAGCTCCATCCTCGCGTAATTATGGGTTTTATCTTTGAGCTTGAGCGCGCCCCTCTGGCCCGTTTCCGCGAACTCCTTTGAGCCCGTTATGTGGACCCACCCGTCGGGTAAATGCTCAGCAATGAGCTCCACAAAGGGGGTGTTGAAATAGGCCCACTCAAGGACTTCGAAGAGGGCCACCCCGGCCCTGAGCGGCTCTATGTCCGCAGCCTGGCCCGCGAGGTGAAGCGACCTGTCCGAGCCCCCCACAGCAGCGTTGAGCTCCAGGGAGCGGTACCCGGAGTTGACCCTGATGGGGCCGAAGGCCTCCCTTATGGGCTGGAGGATGTTTTTGACCAGCCACTCGATGTTGTCCCAGAGCACGGGCTCCCGGGGGATGTTGTCTATGCCGAGCCTCAGCGCGGTGGGGGACCTCACCAGCTCCCAGGGGGTGAAGTTCGTCTCCTGGAAGGGCTTTTTCATATCCTCCGGCCTGATCAGCACCTCAAATCTCCTCCCCCTCCTCAAAGAGCCTCATTGCTGCCTCATAGCCCACGGGGTTGCCCGCGTCCAGCGCGCGCCCGGCAAAAAGAACCCCGAAGAGGCCGAACCTCTCCATGATGAGCCTCATGACCGGGAGGTCGTCCAGCTCCCCGCGTTTCTGGAGGCTGTGCACCTCGTCTGCAAGGTCGAAGTAGTGGGGTTTGAATAGACCTCCCCCGAACATCTTGATGGCCGCGCGGCCCGGCCCGAGCTCGATGGGCCCTTCGGCCCTGGGGCTGAACCGGGCTACCCTGCGGACCTCGCCCGGCCCGAGGTTTGCGGGAAGGTCGGTGACACCGAGGTTGGAGAACCCCGCTCTAGTGGACTCATCCACCCTTACGAGCCCCACCACGTCGGCCCCGGTTCTCTTATACGCGGCAACGAGCTGGGAGGTATGGCCCTCCACCAGGGTGTCGGGCATGGCCGCGACGAAGGGGGAGCCGCGCACCACCTCCCGGGCCAGGGAGAGTGCGTGGGCCACCCCCTTGGGGCTCTCCTGGTAGACGAAGACCAGCTCGCAGTTACCGAGCGCGAGCTCATCCAGAGGAGCGAGGCCGAAGGGGTGCGGCCCGGCCCCGTGGGTAAGGTATTCCCGGACCGCGTCCTTCTCCGGGGATATGACCACGCAGATCCTCTCGATGCCCGCGGCCAGGTGGCTCCTGATCTTGTGGAGGATAAGGGGCGCGCGGCCCACGGGGAGAAGCTCCTTGGGAAGCCCCCCGGTTATCCCGGCCATCCTCGTGCCCCGGCCCGCGGCGGGTATCACGGCCCACTCGGGATCCATAATGTCCCCGGCGTCTCATGGGGTGAAGCGGCCGAGGTCACAAAACCGGAACCCGGCCCGCGCCAAGACCTCGACCTCCGAAAAGAGGGGCGCAAGAGGCCCCGCGCTGCTCTTTCGGCTCTCAATAAGACGATAGCACACTTAGGAGGGGGGCGAGAAGAGAACACCCGCCGCGTTGGATGCC
>JARFUL010000122.1 GCA_029289015.1 Syntrophobacteria bacterium
GGAGTGCCGCCTAATTTTTTGCGTCCCACCATTAGTTCAAAAAAGGAGGTTAGCCGGTCGTCTCAGGGGGGAGTATAGCAATGGCTAAAAAGATCTATGTCGGCAACCTTCCCTTCAGTTCAACAGAGGAGGAGGTACGCGAGCTCTTCGAGCGTTTTGGCACGGTTATCTCGGTAAAACTGATCACCGACCGTGAGACCGGGAAGTTCAGAGGCTTCGGGTTCATAGAGATGGCTTCCGACGAGGCCGATGCCGCGATCGAAGCGCTGAACGGCACCGAGTTCGCCGGCCGCAACATACGGGTCAACCAGGCGAGGGAGAGAGGGGCCGACAGGGGCAGGCGCTACTACTAGCCTGCTTTTCGAGGAAGCCCAAGGGGCTGCCCCTCGTCCCGCGGTTCCTGCCCGGGCTGCCGCGGGCCCGCAAAGGAGGACTGGATGCCCCTTTTGGGAGCTCACGAATCCATAGGCGGCGGCCTGCACATGGCTTTCGAGCGGATCCTGAAGGTCCGCGGGGAAGCGCTCCAGATATTCACCAAGAACGAGAGGCAGTGGCGCGCGAAGCCCATCACCGATGAGGCCCGAGACCTCTTTCGCAGGGCCCACCGAGAGACGGGGCTCATGCCCGTGGCCTCCCACGACTCCTACCTTATCAATCTCGCGGCAACGGACAAGAAGAAGCTCAGGCTCTCCATCGAGGCCTTCACCGATGAGATAGACCGCGCGGGAATCCTAGGGATACCCTTTCTGGTAAGCCACCCGGGCTCCCACCTGGGAAGGGGTGTGAGCGAGGGGCTCAAGCAGTTCACCGCAAACCTCGACAGGGCCATTGAGGCATCGAGCCACCCCGGGGTAACGGTTCTCATAGAGTCCACCGCGGGCCAGGGCACCAACCTGGGCTCAACCTTCGAGGAGGTGGCGTATATCCTGGGGAAGAGCCGCTACCCCGAAAGGCTCGCGGTCTGCCTGGACACCTGCCACATCTTTGCCGCGGGCTACGACATCCGCACCCCTGAAACCCATGCAAAGACCATGAGCCTCTTCGACGCCGCGGTGGGCCTCGATAGAGTAAAGTTCTTCCATCTGAACGACGCGAAGGGCGAGCTGGGCTCCCGCATCGACAGGCACGAGCACATAGGCAAGGGCAAGATCGGGCTCGAGGGGTTCAGGCTGCTGCTCAACGACCCCAGGTTTGCGGGTCACCCCATGGTGCTGGAAACCAAAAAGGGGCCCGACCTCGCGGAAGACGCGGAGAACCTGAGGGTGCTCAGGTCCCTCATAAAGGGTTGAGCCCGTTTCCTGCCCTCCCGCGCGGTCCTGTTTTCAGCTCCGGTAATACCTGCAACTTTTCCTCAAAGAACAGTGCCCAGGCCTGCCACAATCCTTTTATCCAACAATGACACGCGCGTATCGGTGCGTCGGGGTTTCAGGAATTGCGCGGGGGAACGCGGGAAACTTTATGCGAAGAGGAGCCCGGGCGCCGCGGGAGAGCTCTAGGAGGCTCTCTCCCGCGCCCTCTTCTTGTAGATGAGGGTGAGGTTCCTGAAGTAGATGAAGGTGCCGCAGGACTGGCCCAGGATGAAGATGGGATCGCGGATGTGGATCGCGTAGGCCAGAAGGATCGAGCTACCCGCTATGGAGAGAAACCAGAACTCTATGGGCACCACCGACTCCTTGCGCCGCTCGGATGCTATCCACTGGATCACGAACCTCAGGGTGAACATGAGCTGTCCCGCAAGCCCCAAAATTATCCAAAAGTCTACGGCTTCCTTAATCTTGGCTATCATCTGGACCCTTCTCAATGGTGTAGTTAAGACGCCTCTTCTTCATCCAGCACACGGCCAGAAGGTCAGCAAAGGCCCTGAACATCCGGCTGCGGGTGGAGTATTTGGAGATGCCCTGAACCCTGGGGTGGTGGGGAACGTCCACCTCCTTCACCTCAAAACCTTCCAGCCTGAACAGGGTGGGGAGAAACCTGTGCATCCCGTCGAAGAGCTTTATCTTTTTCAGGCACTCTCTCCTGAAGACCCTGAAACCGCAGGCCGAGTCCGCGATATCCTCCCCAGAGACCCGGTTGCGGACCCAGTTGGCCACCCTGGTGGAGATTCTCTTCATGGACGGGTCCTGGCGGACCCGCCTCATCCCGGTGGCCATGTCTGCCTCGCCCAGCGCGCCAAGGAGAAGGGGGATGTCCCTGGGGTCGTTCTGGAGGTCCGCGTCCAGGGTGATTATCACCTCGCCCCTGGCCGCGCCGAAGCCTGCGTCTATGGCCGCGGACTGGCCGAAGTTCCGGGAAAACCTCAAGACCCTGACCCGGTGATCCTCCCTCGCGAGCCGGTCCATTATCCGGGGCCCGAGGTCCGTGGACCCGTCGTCCACCATTACGATTTCAAAGGGCTCTTTGAGCTCCTCGAGCGTCGCGACGGCCAAACCCACCACCCCCTCGATGTTCCCCGCCTCGTTGTACACGGGGAGCACCACGGAGTACTTGACTTCACTGTCTCGGCCGGGGTTGTTCATAGTCAATCCAGGGGGCCGCGGCCTACTGCCTGGGCTTGGGCATCCTCTTTATGATCTTTGCCAGGACCTCCCTGGAGATCTCCTTGAGCTCGGGCTTGATCACCCAGAACTCCTTCTCTTCCCCCGAGGTGTACTGCCAGACTATCCTGCCGGTCGCGGCCTCCACCAGCTTTAGCACGATCTCCACCTTCGCGAACTTCCGCTTGCCCGAGGTCTCGTAGGTCCACGCGGTGACCTCGGTGACAACAAAGGTGTCCGCGCCCAGCTTCTCGCCGAGCTTCATGGAGAGGGCCTGGGAAGCGGAGCCCTGGCTCTGAATATCCTCCACTATCCTGAGGAGCTCCGCGCTGCTCACCCCCTTGATCATGTCCGGGTCCACCACCTTGATTCCCCAGGCCTGGATCTCCACAGAGGTCTGCTGCTCCACCACCCTCCGGGCCGCGGTGAAGCTCCCCAAAACCGTGGGGAGAACCGCGACTGCCCTGGGTTCGTACCTCTTCAGGCCCACATCATAGGTGGCCGCGGTAAACCTGGCGCACGAGCCCACGAGCGCCGCAAGGACAAGGGCCAAAGCCCCTTTCAAAAGGAATGTTATTGACCGACGTGTCATCTGGCAACCTCCAAAAGCTTATCATTCTCGAGGTCCGTCCGTATCCGGCCCGACATCTCCCCCACCCGCCGGCCGAGCCGGTCGCATTCCCCCTTCAGCCTGTTCAGCCCCTCCACCAGCTCCCGGGTCCCGGTCCCGCTCCCCTCGAGAGACCGGATGAGAGACTCCACCTGGGAGATCACCAGCCCCGCCCTTACCTCGAGCTCCCGGGAATAGGACCTGCCCGCGTCCTCCAGGAGACGGTACAGGTACGCGAACTTGATGTTCTCCCTGAAGTCCAAAAAGGCCCTGCGGAGCTCCTTTTTCACCTCCGCCTTGGCCAGCCTGAGCCCCTCGTCCCGGGGCGCGTCCAGGGAGGGTTTTTTACCCGTGATCCTGCCCCATATCGTCAGGAGGAGCCGCCTGAACCCCTTGGACCCTATCCTCAGGGCCACCCTCCCCACGTCCACGCCCTCGAGGTTCACCGCGTCGGAAAGGAGCGGCATCCTCAGCGGCGCGGGAGCCACCTCGCCAGGCTCGTCGTGGTCCTGGGGGGCCGCGGTATTGAGCCCCAGGGCCGCGAGGGGCTCCCGGTAGCTCTTCAGCCCCTCGAGGAACACGGTCCACAGCGACCTCACCGATTCGCTGAGGCCCTTAAGGGCCGCTTGGGACTGCTCGCGGCAGAACCCCGCGACCCGGACGTTCACCCGTTCCACCAGCGCGCGGTGCATGGCCTCCCTGAAATCCCTGAACACCTGGTACATGCGGATGGGAAGAGGTCTTTCCCGTGCTTCATCGTCTTCGGAAGAGACCTTGTCGTTTGCCTGGTAGGAGTCTATGAAGGCCCCGGTCTCCTCCATGAGCGGGCCGTGGGGCGCGAAGAGCCGGTCCACCTCCCTCGCGATCTCCCCCTTGAGCCCCTCCTTTACCCCGTCGACCCCCCGCATGAGCCCGCCCAGGGCCTTGGCCTGGGCCCCCTTCAGCCTGTTGAGCGCGTCCTCGATGGACTTTATCTCGCCGAACTCCTTCTCCGCCAGGTTGACCGCGGATGAACTCCACGCGCCCATGGACTGGACCACGAGCTCCATCCTCTTGAGCGCGTGCTCCAGTATTATCCTGTTTCTCCTCGCGCCCAGCTCCCCCTGAAGGTCGCTGAGGAAGCTGGCGAACCCCTCGCGGGAGAGCCCGTCGAGCCCCGCGGTCTCCCACCCCGCGACCCTGATGGAGTCACGCTCGGAGAGAAGCCCCTCTTCCCTCAGGTGGCGGGCAAGCTCCTCCAGCGCGGAGAAGGAGTAGACCCGCTCGGTCTCTATGAGCCGCGCAAGCTCGCCTTCGAACCTGGCTACCGTGTCGGCCACCTCGTCCGGGTCCTGGTGGTCGTCGAGGTCGAGGTTCAGGACGAAGAACGCGGACCCGGTAAGCCCCAGCCCCTTGAGGGTCTCTACCAGGGTCAGGTCCGCCTCCCTGAGCCCCACCCGGGAGCCCACCACGTAGATCAGGAGGTTGCAGTCGAGGAGGTGCGCCTGGAGCCTCGCTAGGTGGTGGGGGTTCGGGGAGTCGGCCCCCTGGCAGTCGCTCAGCTCCAACCCTTCGGCCAGCCAGCGCGCGGGGAGCGTGAGGAGCACGTCCTCCAGAAAGACCGCGCTGGGCTCGTCGCCCACCAGGTCGCGGTGCTCCCCTACCCTCTCTCCGGACAGCTCCAGCACAGGGTCCTTGAGGAACTGCGCCACGTGGTCGTAGCCCTCTATCAGATTCAGCGCGTGGATGAAGGAGGGGTCGAACCTGCCCTCTTTGCTCAGGATGTCGCGGTCTAGGCCGCCCAGGAACTCCCCGGCCTCCCTCCTGAAGGATGGGTCCTCTATGTCTGCCGCGGCGCTCAGCACGTCTCCCCCGGGAAGCGCGACAAGGGAGCGCGCGAGCTCTCTGTTCACCTCTTCGAGGCTCTTGAACCTCACCGTCGCACGGGGCTCATCCCCCGCGACGATCCTGGTGATGAACGCGGTGATTACCCCCGCGCCCCGCTTGAGAAAGTCGCGCTGGAGGAGCGCGTTGGCAAGGGTGGACTTGCCCGCCTTGACCGTGCCTGCCACCGCTATCTTCAGCGTATCTCCGGCAAGGGAGTTCCGGGCCGACACAAGGAGCTCTTCCCACCCCCCGGGCGCGCCCAGCGGCCTAAACTCCTCGAGGAGGCCCTCCAGCTCCTCAAGCACGGATAAGACCTCGCCGGACAATCCTTTGTGCGGTCCCATATTCTATCTGTCCCCTCGGTAAACCGGGTGAGACTATA
>JARFUL010000123.1 GCA_029289015.1 Syntrophobacteria bacterium
AGAGCCCGTAGGACTCAACCCCCGGCGCTAAAAGGAGCTTGCCCGGCCGGTTACGAGACCCATCCTGCCGTTGAACAGGGAGCCCTCTTCCATGGACAGCGTCCGGTAGAGCACATGGGCCCTCACCCTGGCGGTCCGGCGGATGGTTACCCGCCCTTGGGCCACGATCTCCCCGGAGAACCCTCCCTCGATGAGCGCGTCCGAGACCCAGGCCTTTCCCTCAAACGACCCTTCGGGGGAGACCACCAGCCTCTCGCATACGAGCTCTCCCTTCAGGATGCCCTCCACCCGGACGTCTCCGTCCACCTCCATCTTGCCCTCGAAGCTCACGCTCGGGCTCAGCATGTATATCCTGGCGCCCACTTCATCACTACCCCTCGCTAAAGTTCCTGGCAAACAGACCGTTGCCGGCCGCGCTCTGGCAGCGCGTCTCCCCAAACTTTAGAGCAAAGAGCATGCCACCCGGGCCCGAGATTGCCCGCCCGGGTCCGCTTTAGCGCTCTTTTGCCGTTATTCCGAGAGTTTATACGCAGGTCTCACCGCGTATTCACGGCCTGGCGGCCGCGCCAGACCGCGAAGAGAGCGGGGGTAAGAGTCTACTTTGTGACTGGTGGGGTGAAAAGATTTGTCCTTCGCATGGAGCGCGGACCTCCTGCGTTTCTACGCGGCGGAGCGAAGACGCGGGCGCGCGGGGACGCGCGCGGCGGCTCAGGGCTCTTCGTCGGGGACCTGGTTGAGTGCGGCCCTCGCGTCGAAGCTCGACATCTTGCCGTCAAAGAGCGCGCCCTCCTCCACCGCGAGCCTGCGGTAGAGGACGTCGGCCCGAACAGTGGCCCCCCGGCGCAGCGTCACCAGCCCTTCGGCCACGATCTCTCCAACGAACGCGCCCTCGATCAGAATGTCCCCGACTCTGGCCTTGCCTTCAAAGGACCCCCCGGCCGCGAGCACCAGCCTCCGGCACCTGAGCTCCCCTTTGAAACTGCCGTCCACCCGGAGGTCTCCACCGATCTCCACGCTGCCTTCGAAACTGGTGGTGGGTCCGAGGATGTCTATGCCGTCACTCAATTTATTCTTCCCTTTCGCGAGAGTTTATTGCCCTATCATTCTTGGGGCCGCGGGTCTTCTCCATGAGCCCGGGGATCTCCCCGTCATCCGGGGCCAGCTCCATGCCCCTTTCCAAAAGGGAGCGGGCCAGGGCCAGCTCTTTTTCGTCCTCGATATAGGAGCGGGCCAGAATCTTGAGCCCCCCGGGATCGTCGGGGTTTTCCCTCAGCGCGCGCATGAGGTGAAACCTCCCCTCCGCCGCGTCCCCGGCCTCCACGAGGGCCTCCCCGAGGAACCTGTCCACAACGTGCTCCCGGAGCCCCGCGTCCCAGGCCTTCCTCAGCAGGTCCGCGCCCTCCCCGAACCTGCCGGCCTCCACCAGGAGCCTCCCGGCCATGAGAAGGGCCTCCCCCCTAGCGGGGTCTATGTTCGAGGCTTTGAGAAAACCCTGGAGCGCGTCGTCCCTCTCCCCCAGCGCGAGGTTGACCGAGCCCAGGTTGTACGCGGCCATGAAGTCGTCGGCGCACGCGGCCTGGGCCCTGGCAAAGAAGGACTTGGCCTTTTCATAGTCGCCGCGCCGGCCCCAGAGCACCCCCAGGGAGTTGAGCACGTTCACCTCTTCGGGGTTCAGCGCGAGGGCCTGCCCAAAGAGGCCCATGGCCCCGTCCTCGTCCCCTACGGCCAGGAGCCTGTCCCCCGCTATGTTGAGGCTCACCGCGTCAAAGGGCTGGATCGCGCCCGGCCCGAAGAAGCCCGCGTGGGTGAGCGCCTTCATCGCGTTCTTGAGCACGTCTTCGGGCCCGAAGTCATGGAAGGGATACACCGCCGCGCCCACGGTGACCTTCGCGCCGAACTCCTCCTCGGCCCCGTCTCTCAGGCGGGCCGCGGAGTCCACGGCCCCGGGCTCGTCGAGACCCTCGAGGAATATGCCCAGGGTGTCCCAGCTCCAGGGGGCCACGGCCAGGGCCCCGGGAAAGAGCCTCTTCGCCAGGTCCCCGTAGCCTGAGAGCACCTCCTCTATCCCCCCGTGGTCCAGGGCTCCCAGGTCGTCCCGCAGCTCCTCCACCCTGGCCATGAGCACCGCGAAGCGCCCCGGTTCTGGGATGAGCCCCTCCACCTCGCTCAAAAAGCGCGGCCTGCCCGGCGCGCCGGGGATGATCTCTGAGGCCTGCTCGAAGGTGAGGTAGACCCCCGGGCCCCTGGCCTGCGCGCTCTTCAGCGCAAACTGGGCGCGCCTGACAATATCCCCGGCCCCGGGGCCCGATGAGCCGCCCGCGTCCGCCTCGGCCAGAAGGTCGGTGGGATAGAGCGCCACCCCCGCGGCAAAGCCCGCGCGCCCGAGCCCGTCGCTCAGGGCCTGGAGCCATTCCACCGCGTCCTCGACCTGGAAGTCCGGAAGCATGGCCAAAAGGGTTGGGCCCTTGACCCGCGCCATCCCGCCTGGGGGAAGAAGGTCCACCGCGTGCGCGGCCTGGGAGACCTCCACCGGCCCCGCGGCCACCAGCGCGAACCCCTTGAGGGAGCCCCGGCCGAGGTAGCTTCCCCAGCCCTTCAGGGTCATGGCCCTGTTGATGTGGTCCCTGAAGGGGCCCGGCCTGTAGAGCCCGGACCCTGGCGGGTCGAAGTACAGCGACAAAAGCGCTACCCTCTCCAGCGCGAGCCTCCCCACCTCGAGGAGCGCGGAGCTCATCTTCGCGTCGGGCTCTTCCTGCGCGTGCTCCACGGTGACCAGGCCCGCGACCTTGCCGTCCATGACCAGCGGGACCACCAAAAGGGAGAGCTCGGGGTTGAAAAAAGGCTCCCCCCTCAGTATCGCCTCGTTCAGGGAGCCGCCCAGGGACCTGAAATGCTCCTTGGAACTAAAGGGCGGGGGGGAGAGATTTAGCCTCGCTTTGGGGAAGAGCCTCTTGAAGGGCGCGAGGATCTGCTCGGACTCCCTGAGAAGAACGTCGGCCTTGGGGAAAGGGGCTTTTGAAGGCAAAGGCATCTAGACCTCTAGGTCCGAAGGCCCGGGCTCAGCCGAGGGACGCGAAACACTGGGCTATCACCTTGAAATCATCATCCAGAATGGTCCGGATGTCCAGGAGGAACACGTCGTGCTCGATGCGCCCGATGATGGGCGGGCTGAACCCGCGGAAAAATGTTTCAAGCGCCTGAGCGGAGAGCCCCTCATACGTAAGGGCCAAGACCTGGGTGGCCAGCCCCTGCTCCGGCAGCGCGCCGCCCCCCACCTGGGAGAAGCCGTGCATCAGCTTTACGTCACCGCGCTCGGGCCGATTCCGCCTGAGAAGGTTCCTCAGCCGCCTGGCCCGTCTCTTAAGCTCGTCAAGGGGCGCGGCTATGGCCCTCAGCGTGGGGATGGACCGGACCGCGCTCTTTTCGTCGCGGTAGAGCCTCAGGGTGGCCTCGAGCGCGGCGAGGCAGAGCTTGTCCACCCTCAGGGCCCTCGCGAGGGGGTTCTTCCCCATCTCGGCCACCAGGTCGCTTCTCCCGAGGATTATCCCCGCCTGGGGGCCTCCCAGGAGCTTGTCGCCGCTGAAGCAGACCACGTCGAGCCCTGCAGCCAGCGACTCCTTAGCGGTGGGCTCGTCCTTGAGGCCGTACTTCCTCAGGTCCAGGAGGCACCCGGAGCCCAGGTCCTCTATGGCCACGAGGTTGTGCGCGTGGGCCAGGTCCGCCACATCCTTCGCGGACACGGAGCTCACAAAGCCCATCATCCGGTAGTTGGAGGTGTGGACCTTCATGAACGCGGCGGTAAGGTCGCCTATCGCGGCCTCGTAGTCCCCGATATGGGTGCGGTTGGTGCAGCCCACCTCCCTGAGGAGCGCGCCGGAGCGGGCCATCACGTCGGGTATCCTGAAGGAGCCGCCTATCTCCACCAGCTCCCCCCGGGAGACCACCACCTCCCTGCCCCGGGCCAGGGTGGAGAGCACAAGGAGCACCGCGGCCGCGTTGTTGTTCACCACCAGGGCACCTTCGGCCCCGGTGAGCTCGCAGAGGAGCTCCTCCGCGTGGACGTACCTGGAGCCCCTCCTGCCCTCCCCGAGGTCGTACTCGAGGTTGCAGTAGCCCCGGTTTATGGTGAGGAGCCTATCCAGGGCCTCCCGGCTGAGCAGGGAGCGGCCCAGGTTGGTGTGGACGATTATGCCGGTGCCGTTGACCACGGGGACGAGGGTGGGCGCGTCCCGCTCTGCCACCCGGGCCTCTACCCTCTCCACCACCGCGTCTATCGATAGGTCGCGCTCATCCAGGGTCTGCCGGGAGATGGAATCCCTCAGCGCGTCCAGCTCCTCTCTTATGGCCTCCTTGATCAGGGAGGGGGGATAAATTTCGGCAAGGCCCTTCACCCGCTCGTCCAAAAGAAGCTCGTCCACCTTTGGTATCTTTCTGTAAAGCTCTTTACCTGTTGCCACGACAAGACCTTGAATAGATTAAGATAAATCCACGACAGCCGGGCGAATCAGACGATACCCGGGCCGTCACATAATGTCTTCCCTGACTAGGGTCTCCTTGAGGCCCGGCCCCACCGCCGAGGCAATGGCCGCCTTGAACACATCCACCAGAAAGAACGGCGCGATGAGCCAGAGCGCGGCGGTGAACACCACCGGCTTCTTTATGACGTAGTTGAGCACCAGATACATGTAGGGCACGCCCATCAGGTAGATTACCAGAAGACCGGGCATCAGCGCCAGCCACACTTTAACGGCCCCCCGGCTCTTCAGCCTCCCGTAGACAAGGCCCATGAAAAAAGCCCCAGGCACAAACCCCAGCAGAAAACCGAAGGTGGGGATGAACACGTAGCCCGGCCCCCCGCCCTGCGCGAACACGGGAAGCCCCATCAGGCCCGCGAGGATATAGACCACCTGGCTCAGCGCGCCGAGCTTCGGGCCCAGGACAATGGCCGCGAGCATCACAACGAGGGTCTGGAGCGTCACCGGGACCACAGGGAGCGGGAGCTTGAGGAACCCCCCCACCGCGGTGAGAACCGCAAAAAGGGCGGTAAGCCCTATTTCCCTTGGAGTTATACGCATTTATCCAGGACCGAACCCTGCGGCAAACTATATTTCACCCCCCGGGCCTTGTCAAAGGTTTTTCAAGACCTATAATCATTTGACATTGTGGCCAACCTGGCGCACAAAAGAGAGCACCATGAACCCCTTGTCCATTGAAAAGGCACCGGCTCTCCTCGACGTACCCCTGGGCGGGCTCGACGAGGTGGCCAGGATTGTCCTGGCGCGGGAGGCCCGCGTGAGGCTCCTGGGCCTTCCTCCCCAGGCCGCGGGCTTTGTCGCGGCCATGCTCTTGAGGAGGGTGAACAAGAGCCTCGTGGTGCTGGTCCGGGACCGGAAAGAGGCCTTCAGGATCGCGGGTGAGATAGAGCTGTTTCTCGAGGCCGCGCGCGGGCCCCTTGCCCGCGGGGTCAGACTGCTTACCTGCTGGGAGCCGCTTTGGGGGCGCAGGCTCACCGTTGAGGAGGACCCCGCGATGGCCCGGCTCAAGACCCTGGCCTCGCTCATGTATGCCAAACCCCCCTTTGTGGTGGTGGCCACCCTGGCCGGGCTTTTCCAGAGGACCCTGCCCAAGGACGTCTTTGACAGGAATTCAATGTATCTCGCGCGGCGCGAGGAGGTGGACCGCGAGGAGCTGGTGAGGGGGCTTGCGGCCGCGGGCTACACCCGGGTGGAGCTGGTGGGGGAGCCCGGGGACATGTCGGTCCGGGGCGCGGTGCTGGACGTGTTCGCGCCGTTTTACCACCTGCCCCTCAGGCTGGAGTTCGACGGGGAGACCGTGGAGTCCATCCGCAGCTTCAGCCCGGAGACCCAGCGCTCGAAAGAGGGGTTCGAGGAATGCTTCATCACCCCCGCGTCCGAGGCGGTGCTCACCCCGGAGACCTCGGCCAGGGCCAGGCAGGCGCTCTACCGCCTCGGCGTGGTCAGGGCCGGAACCTGGCTCATGGACCTGGAGGCCGGGGGCCGGTTCCCCGGCCCGGAGCCGCTGCTCCCCTTCCTCTTCCCCGCGCTGGCCAGCCCCCTCGACTACCTCGACCCGGACTCCCTCCTCCTCGTCGCGGGGCCGGAGTCCCTCGACAGGGCCGCAGAAGAGGAGCACGCGCGGCTTCACCAGGACATCCTCACCCTGGCCCAGGAGAAGGGGCCCGGGCTCCCCATGGACGAGAACCTTCTCGACCCTGAAGAGGTGATGGAGCGCCTTGAAAGGTTCCCCAGGGTGGAGCTCGCGGAGCCGGGCGACCCCGCGGGCCGCGGGGATACCGTAAACCTCCAGCTTCCCGTCAAAGAGCTCACCGACCTCAGGGCCGGGGTCGCGCGGCCTTCTGAGGACATGTCGCCCCTTGAGATGGTTGCGAAAAAGATACGGACCTGGCAGGGCCGGGGGCTCGACGTGGTGGTGGTGGCAAGGAACAAACACCGGGCCGAGAGGCTCAAGACCCTGCTCCTGGGCCACGACCTCGCGCCAGGCACGGAAAACCTAAAGCTCCTGGCCGGCGCGCTGAGCCGGGGGTTCGTCTGGCCCGAGGAGGGGATAGGGGTCATAAGCGACGAGGAGCTCTTCCCCCCCAAGACCCGGAAGGTCCGCGGGAGAATGCCCAAGGGGATCTTCCTCAACTCCTTCAGGGACCTCAAGCCCGGGGACCCGGTGGTGCACCGGGACTTCGGCATCGGCCTGTTCAGGGACCTGAGAACCCTGGAGGTAAACCACGCGAAGGGGGACTTTCTCTTTATCGAGTACCGGGACGGGGACAGGCTCTACGTGCCCGTGGACCGCCTCAGGCTGGTGCAGAAGTACCTGGGCTCGGGGGACGAGGCGCCGCGCCTGGACCGGCTGGGAGGCAAGGCCTGGGAGAGGGCCAAGAAGAGAACCCGCAGCGCGGTGAGAAGGCTTGCGGAGGAGCTCTTGAAGCTCTACGCGGCCAGGCTCGCCAACCCGGGGTTCAGCTTCTCGGGCCCGGACGAGCTCTTCTACGAGTTCGAGGAGAGCTTCCCCTTTGAGGAGACCCCGGACCAGATGGACGCGGTCTCCGACGTGCTCGCGGACATGAGCGCTCCCAAGCCCATGGACAGGCTCATCTGCGGGGACGTGGGGTTCGGCAAGACCGAGGTCGCGGTGCGCGCGGCGTTCAGCGCGGTGTTCAACGGCAAGCAGGTCGCGGTGGTGGTGCCCACCACGATCCTCGCGGAGCAGCACCTCATCACCCTGAAGGAGAGATTCGAGAAGTACCCCATACGGGTGGACGGCCTGAGCAGGCTCAAGACCAAGGCGCACCAGAACAGGGTGATAAAAGAGCTCAAGGAGGGCACCCTGGACGTGGTCATAGGGACCCACAGGGTTCTGGGCAAGGACGTGAAATTCAGGGACCTGGGGCTCGTGATCATAGACGAGGAGCACCGTTTCGGCGTGGCCCACAAGGAGAGGCTCAAGAAGCTGAGAACCCAGGTGGACGTGCTCGCGCTCTCCGCGACCCCCATTCCCAGGACGCTCTCCCTGTCGCTCTCGGGGCTCAGGGACCTGTCCGTGATAGAGACCCCTCCGCTGGAGAGAAGGGCCGTGATCACCGAGATAGTAAAGTTCGATAAAGAGCTAATCAGGGACGCGGTGAACTTCGAGCTCGCGAGGGGCGGCCAGGTCTTCTTCGTGCACAACCGGGTGAGGACCATCCCCTCCATCGCGCAGATGGTGAAGGAGCTGGCGCCCGGGGCCAGGGTGGGCTACGCGCACGGCCAGAGGCCGGAAAGGGAGCTCGAGCGGGTCATGCTGGACTTCGTGGGCAAGAGGCTCGACGTGCTTGTGTCCACCTCCATCATCGAGTCCGGGCTGGACATCCCCTCCGCGAACACCCTTATCGTGGACCGGGCCGACAGGTTCGGGCTCTCCCAGCTCCACCAGATCCGCGGCCGGGTGGGCCGCTCCCCGGTCCAGGCCTACGCATACCTCATGGTCCCGGGGGAAGACCTGCTCTCCATCACCGCGAGGAAGAGGCTTAAAACGCTTATTGACTTCACCCACCTGGGCGCGGGGTTCAAGATCGCGCTCCACGACCTGCAGATCCGGGGCGGGGGGGAGATCCTGGGCGCGGCCCAGTCCGGCCACGCGGCCAGGGTCGGATACGAGCTGTACATGGACCTCCTGGAGAGGGAGGTGAGGGCCATCAAGGGCGAGGAGCCGGACGAGGAGGTGGAGCCGGAGATAGCGCTGGGGGTGG
>JARFUL010000124.1 GCA_029289015.1 Syntrophobacteria bacterium
AACCGGCGAATACCGGGCCACGGTAACGGGGCTCAAGAGCCTCAACTACTTTGCCGCGCCCCTCATCGCGTATTTCGAATCCTACCAGATGGTGCTCAAGGGGCTGGGGAGCTTCCTCGACCAGAAGACCCTCACGGAGAAGGAGCTCATGAAGAGGCTCCAGTCCGGAGGCCACAAGCTCCACAAGAGGGGGCTCCTCGATCGCTCGGAGGCGCTCTCCAGGGTTACCTTCGAGAACGCGCTCTCCTTCTACCACCAGAGGGGGGTGGTGGTAAGAAGGCAGACCGCTGAAGGGGGGAAAGTGGCCACCAACTACTCCCTGCCCCAGGACCACGAGGCCAGCCATATCTTCGCCCAGCGGATCCAGGGGTTTTTGAGCCCCCTCAAGACCGGCCTGTGAGCAGCGCGGGCCCCGCGCGACCCCTGGTTTTTTGCAGCGCACCCGAGCAGGACCCATGCCCGGATAAAAGAGGCCGGGGCAGACCAGTCTTCCCTTGACTGGCCCTTTCCGGCTTTGCTATGTTGATACGCTATAAGGCTCGAGAGGGATCATATTGGACATCTTCAACTTTTTGGACATCGCGATCATCGTAATCGTGCTCTTTTGCCTTTTCAGGTCACTCTTCAGGGGCTTCATCATGGAGGTGGCCTCCCTCGCAGGCGTGATAGCGGGGTTTATCCTGGCCAACAACTTCTACCTCGAAGCGGCAAAGAAGCTGAAGGCGTCCTACCCGGGGTTCTCCTACTGGGAGCAGGCGGGCTGGGTCTTGATATTCCTCCTCAGCATGGTCGCGGCCAACCTCGTGGGGCTCCTGATAAAGAAGTTCGCCAAGCTCACGCTCCTGTCATGGATGGACAGGCTCCTCGGCGCGAGCTTCGGTCTTTTGAAGGGGCTTCTGATCTCAGCGATCCTCGTGGCCTTCCTCACCCTCTTTCTCCCGGCCAACTCCCGAATATTCAAGCGCTCCTCCCTTCTTCCCTACATCAAGGAGACCACCCGCTACCTCATGGTTCTGGCTCCCAAGGAGGTCCGGGACAAGCTCGACGCCAAGGAGAAGGGCCTGAATAAGCTATGGAGGAGAACCGTGGAGGCCGCGGCCGAAAGGGCGAAGAAAGAGGGCCGAAAGATGCTCAAGGAGAAGGACAGGGCCCTCAAGGAGCTCAAGAGGTAGCGGGCTTGCCTGAGACCGAAGACCGCACCCTTTCCGCGCTGAGACGCGTTCTGGATATCCTCGCCGAGCTGAGGCAGCACTGCCCCTGGGACAGGGCCCAGACCCCCGAGTCCATCCGCAACTACCTTCTGGAGGAGAGCTTCGAGACCGTGGAAGCGGTGGCCGAAGGAGACCCGGCCAGGGTGGCCGAGGAGCTGGGCGACCTTCTCTTCATGCTCCTTTTTTTGGCCCACCTCTTTGAGGAGCAGGGGGACTTCGACCTGGCCTCGGTGATGGAGCGATCCGCGGACAAGATGGTGAGCCGCCACCCCCACGTGTTCGGCGACGCGGAGGTGGCGGACGCAAGTGAGGTGAAACAGAACTGGGAGCGGATCAAGATGGCGGAGAAGGGCCACCGCGCCTCGGTTCTGGACGGCATCTCAAAGACCCTTCCCGGGCTCATGCGGGCCAACCGGGTCATCTCCAGGCTGAAAAGGGCGAATATCTCGGGCCTTAAGGGTGAAAAAGCCCCGCTTTGGGAGAGGGTCAGGGAGCTTGAGGAGAAGGGGCCAGGGGCTACGGTGAGCCCAGGGGAGCTGGGGGAGATCATCCTGGACATGGCCGCGCTGGCCGTGGACGCGGGGGTGAACCCGGAGACCGCGCTCCTGGACAGCCTCAAAGAGCTGGAGAAGAGGGCAAGGCGGGCTGAAGAGAAGGCCGGGCACGAGGAGGACTGAGCCCCTTCTAATGGGCCCCAAAGCGAGCCGACCCGGGGGACGGCCGCCTTTTTTTGCCTTTGGGTGCCAGTGGCCGGTACGGCCCTTGCTCAGGTGATCCTTGCGGGTGCGGAGTAGATGTTCATCTTCCCCCCCTTGATGGAGCCCGCGACGGTGAGGTCTATCCCGAGGGCAAGGTCCACCGCGAGGGAGCTTGCCGGGTTGAGGGAGAGGAGTATCGGCACCTCCATCATCACCGCCTTGACCACGATCTCGGAGGTGATCCTCCCGGTGGACAATAGTATTTTGTCCTTGAGGGGAATTCCCTCCAAAAAGCAGTGACCGTGGATCGCGTCCACCGCGTTGTGCCTTCCTATGTCGTCCCTGAAGAGGATCATCTCCCCGGATGCATCGGCCAGCGCGGCGGAGTGCGCGCCGCCGGTGTCTCGATGCAGCGCGGACGCGGTGGAGAGCTGCTCCATGAGGCTGAACACGGTGGCGCGCGCTATTGAGAGCTCGCTCACCACCCTTCTCTTGAGCGCGTCCTCCACCGCGCCGGGGAAGAGAACGCCCCTGCCCGCGCCCGAGGTCACCATCCTGGTCTCCCGGACCGCGCGCCCCTCTTTTGGGTCATCGTGCCCGAGCCCCACCGCGCCGCAGGTTACTATCTGGGTCTCATAAAGGAGTTCCACCTCCCCCTTAAGGTTCACGTGGACCGAGTAGGACTCCTTCTCGGCCGTCACCGAGTCCAGGTCGTCCGGGCAGTCCAGGAGCCCCTGGGACCTGAGAAAACCCACCGCGAGGTCCTTGGGGTGGCTGGACGCGCAGAGGAGCGTAATCACCTCCTGGCCGTTGAGGTATACGGCCAGGGGTCTTTCCACGATCACCTCGTCCGTGGTCTCGATCCTTTCGTGGGGCCGCGCGAGCACTATCTTCACCCGGGTCTCTCTTTTGGTATTGTGCTCCATCTCTTCTCTTCTTCAGAACCTTAGAATGGGTTGGGCCTATATCTGCTTTACAAGACATAATATCCGGTTTTCCGCGCGTTTTCACGGGCTTTTTGCAGCCAAGACCGTTGAAACCGGACCCAGGCGCGAGATTTGGTGCTCCCCTGATGGGGGTGGGCCTTCAGCCGAGAAGGAGAGCCTCCACCGGCTCCCCGGGCCCGAGGAAGGAGCCGCCCTCTCCTATTTGGATGAGAAAGGGAAAGGGCCAGAGGGGGCTTTTGAGCCTCATGGGTTTCACGGTTCCGGGCTCTTCCCCTGGGCCCGCGGGTAAAAAGAGCGTGTTTCGCTCCTCCTGGGCCACCTCTCCGGCAAGCCTGAGGATAAGGGTTCGTACGGGGGGCTCCCTGAGCCCCGCGAGCAGGGAAAGCCCCATGAGCGTGAGGGTATAAAGCCCCACCAGGCACGAGAGCGGCCCTCCGGGCAGGCAGAAGACCAGAGCCCCGTCCACAACAAAGACCCGGGTCCCGCGGCCCGGGGCCATGCGCACCCCTGGGACCACCTCGCTCCCGCGGGCCCTTCCGAGCGCCCGGATCGTCAGGTCCCTGCCGGAGAGCCCGGTGCCGCCGATGGTGATGATGGAGTGGGCCTCCCTGAGGGAACCCTTCACCGCGCCGAGGATGGCCTCCTCATCGTCGGGCACGATCATCCCTTCCGCGTGCCAGCCTAAACCTCCGAGGACCCCCTGGACCATGAGGAGGTTCCCCGGGTAGATGCATCCTGGATCGAGGCCGCTTTCCAGAGAGCGCAGCTCATCCCCCACCCCGAGGATTCGCACCCTGGGCATGGGATGCGCGAAAACCCTGGCCACCCCCGCCGCGGCAAGGAGCGCGGCCAAAGAGGGGGTGAGCCTCTCTCCCCGGGCGGCCAGAACCTCCCCCGCGCCGACGCTTGCGGCCCGGGGGATGGTGTTTTCCCCGGGTTGCACCGGGCCCGGGAAAAACGCTCTGCCGCGCTCCGCCACAACCTCTTCCACCGCGACCACCGCGTCCACCCCCCCGGGGAGAAACGCGCCCGTGGCCAGCGCGATGGCTTCCCCGGGCCCGAGCCGCGCGGTTTTGGGGTCGCCCGCGCCGAGGAAGCCGGAAACGGGAAGCTCCACGGGATGCGCGGGGGAGGCCCCCGCGAGGTCGTGGGCCCGAACTCCGAAGCCGTCCTTGCCGGAGACCGCGGCCTGGGGAAGGTCCTTCGCGGCCCGGACCTCACGGGCCAGCCCCAACCCCTGGGCCTCGTCAAGCCGCACCTCCCGGGGCCCAAGGGGAGCCACGGACTCCGCGAGAGCACCTCTTGCCTCATCAAATGAGATCACCGGAATTACCTCGTGTTGACGACACCTTGCCATTGTAGTAGGTTTTGGGCCCAGGAGGTAGGAAGAATATGCGGGCCAAGACAAAAGTTTGGCTTGAGGACGAGGAGGGCAACGTCATCTTCGGGGGCGGCAGGGTCAGGATCCTTCAGGGTGTGGATGAGCTCGGCTCCCTCAACAAGGTGTCCAAGAGCCTCAACATGTCCTACCGGGCCGTATGGGGCAAGATCAAGGCCACGGAGAAGCGGCTGGGGATAAAGCTCGTGGACTCCACCGTGGGCGGCGGCACTAAGGGAGGATCAAAGCTCACCCGGGAGGGCCGGGACCTCCTCGAGCGCTACATCGAGCTGGAGCAGCTCTCCCGGGAGGCCACGGACAAGAGCTTCGAGGACCTCTTTTCCGGGTATTAGCGCGGTCGGGTCTGCGCCGCAAGACCCGCGCCCCATCCTTTAACGCCAGCCCAGGCCCCCTGGGAAGACCCCGGGGCAAAGGGTCTCGCCCGAGCCCTAAGCCGCGGCCCGTACACCCGGCCCCAGAACAAGAAAAACGCCCCCGATTATCGAGGGCGTTTTATAGGCTCTGGCTGAAAAAGGCGCGCTGTTCTAAGGATGTTCGCCTTTTTGAGCGGGGATATTAGTGTTCTTTTGCCCCTTTGCCCGACAGGTTCTTAAGGGTAGATAAGAGAGCAACCGTCAGGCCCACGCCTATCACAGTCAGAACCAAATAGACTACTCCCATGAACACGGCGTGGGATGGGTCATACCACGGGATGTCCCAGGGAAGAGTTGTATAGAGCGATTGTTCGAGCGCTTTAACGAACATACCTGTTCCTCTCTACGGAATTTTTTTACCAGCCTGGGCTGCCGGTGTCAACATAATTCTTATAAGGAATCACAGCCGGCCTTTACTTTGACCAAGCCCTATGATAATGGATTTACCCATGAGAGCTAAACCTTATGCCTACCGGTGGCTCGCCGGCCTTATTCTTGCTGTTTCCGTGCTTGCGGCCTCGGTCCCGGCCGCGGGCGGGCCCGGGGAGCTGAAGGTGGTGGCCAGCGGGGTGGGGCACATCCTAAAGGACCCGAGGGAGGCCAGGTCCTCCGCGCTGCGCGAGGCGCTGAGGGCCGCGCTGGAGCACGCGGTGGGAAGGCTGGTCCTCGCGAAGACCCTGGGAAGATTCTATCCCCTGGTCGCGGAAGAGCTGCTCTTGAACCCCGACAGCTACATATCCGGCTACGGCGTGGTCTCAGAGTCGGAGACCGAGGGGCTGATCCGGGTCACCGTCTCCACCATTATACCCCTGGCCCCGCTCCGTGAGGCCCTGGAGAAGGTGGGGGTCTTCACCCCTGAGGCCCGAAGGCCTAGGGTGCTCGTTGCTGTGGCCGAGCGGAACGACGAGGAGGCCGC
Organism: Syntrophobacteria bacterium; assembly: GCA_029289015.1. GTDB lineage: Bacteria > Desulfobacterota > Syntrophobacteria > JARFUL01 > JARFUL01 > JARFUL01. The sequence goes on from JARFUL010000124.1 coordinate 5,585, forward strand.
GTTCGTCAAGTGGTGGAGCTCTCCGGCGGGGTCCTCGAAATTCCAGTCGCTCCCCTTCAACGAACGCCTCGCCGCGATGCTGGCCGGAAGGGGCCTTGTGGTGATCCCCCTGAGGCTCGACCGGAAAAGCCGATTCGAGGGGGACGACCCCATTGAAATTGCCCGGGCCCTGGGAGCCACCGCCGCGGTAACCGGCGAGGTGACCCTGGGAATCAGAGAGGGATCGAGCCACGCGGGCACCGCAAACCTCAAGGTGGTCTCCACCCAGGGCGAGGGGCTCATCATGTCCGCCAATATCAGCGAAGAGTCTCCCCCTGAGGAGCAGCGGCCCCCGGGCTGGTCCATTGCCCGGGCCCTGGCCCAGAGAATCGGCCCCGCCATAGCCAAGCGCATCAGAGAGGGGTTCCTCTTCGCGAAGCCCTCCACAAAGCTCTTTACCCTGGGGATCACGGGGCTCAACTCCCTCAAGCAGTACCAGATGGTGAAGAGTTTCTTGCGTGAGGAGATCCCCCAGGTGAAGATAGTGAAGGAAAAGACCGTGGGCCCGGGAAGGGCGCTCATGGTGGTGGAGGCGGTGGGGGGCCAGGCTCCCGCGATCCTTGAGACCCTGGCAAACGCCCGGGTCAACGGCTACACCTTCAGGGTAAAGGAGGTCTCCCCCAACGTTCTCGAGGTCGAACTGGTGCCCGGGCCCTACCGCGTGGACTAGCCTAAAAAACCCCGCGGCCTGGGCCGCGCGGGTTCTTAGGCCCTCCCAAACGGCCCTTTCCAGCCGCGCAAAGCCTACACCTCAACCCCCTCGATCTCCACGGTGTCCCTGTCTGCTGCGTAGCCCAACCGGGTTATGAGGAACCTCGGCGAGGGTGAACGGTTGTCGAACAATGGAAGGTCGCTAAAAGTCACCACGTCGCCGGGGTCGTATTTCAGCGCGGGCCAAAAGACCTCCCCGCTGATGAAGAGCCGCTCGTGCTTGAGAAACTCCAGCCAGAAGTCCACCACGTCCTGGGCCATCGCGGACTCGGTGATCCAGTCCCAGTAAAAGGTCTGGGCAACCGCGCCGTAGAGGTTCTGGGAGTCCGCGTCCTGGGCCTTGACCGAATCCTGGTAGGATTCATCCCCGGACCTGTCCCACCTCCTGCCATAAAGCGCATTGAGCGCGTTTCTGATCCTCGCCCGGGCCCCGTGCCTTATCTCGTATTCTACGATGGACTCGTGGGGGATACCGCCGTCCGGTGACGGGCTCTCGTCCAGCCACTTCATGCGCTCCGCGCCCTGGGACCAGAAAATCGCGGTCCTCGTCTGCACGGCCATGGCCGCGGCCAGCTCGGTGAAGGTCCATACCCTGTCAAGGACCACGGCCAGGGTGTATGAATTGGCCGCGAACTGCGCGCCCGCGTCGTCGAAGGAGTCCTGGTCGATCTCGGCCGAGGTGAGCCCGAAAAGCTCTATGAGCATGTGTTTGCGGATATGGTCCGGCCTCTCGATCAAGGTGCCCGATCCCCCGTAGTCACCGGTGGTGTCCTTGTAGCCCTCCACGTCCGCCGCGACCGCCCGGCCCACCACCGTCTCCGCGACCGTGTTGCCCGTGAGGGTGCCGGTGCCGCCGCCCGACTTGGTCATGCTCTGCTCGTATTGAACTATTTTCTCAACCTCATAGAGAGAGTATGCCCCGGCTCCGGCCGGAGGAATGAAGGTAACGTCATCATCCCAGTTTCCGCCAGTCTTGGTGAACGTATACCACCCTGTCGTATTGATCTGGAGGCTGTTCGGGCTCCATCCTCCGCCTATGGTCCAGGGGTTCGCCGCGGCCCCGAGCTTGACCTTTACCTTCTGCTCGGAGATGGACCCGTAGCTCGTGCTCGGGAAGTCGAGGCGGAACCACCCGCCGGGCATGTTTATCGTGGCGAAGGTCTGGTCTTTCTCGTCGTAGGCATTGGTGGGGTTGTTGACCAGGTTGCCCCCCCACCCGTTGGGGATGATCGTTATGTTTGTTTCTCCGGGGGTGAAGTCAATATTGTCCGTGTCGGTGTGGGTGACGTTGATCTGCTTCTGGATATAGGGCCGCGCGTTGAAGGCCACCACCGCTTTGCCCTCATATCCTGCAAGCTCCTCCCCGGGCTGGCCGGTGTAGGTCTCAATCTTTGCGGGGTCCAGGGGCTGGCGCACGTCGTCCACGTAGACCGCATCTATGGCCTTCACCCGGTGGTCCGCGACCAGATAGATATAGCTGGACTGGACCTCCGCGACCTTCGCGCCCTTGTTGTGGGCCAGCGCGGCGGTGCCGGAGGCCCCGCGGCCGCAGCCGGGGAGCTGGTTGATTGCATTGCCGGTGTAGGTGATCTTCTCCGCGTCTATCTGGACCGTGCCGGAGGAGGGGAAAGCCGAGGAGTCGGTCACCTCGATGGTGGTGACCGAGTCGTTGATATCGTCCACCAGGGTGGAGATGGTCCCCGCGTCCACCGCGAGGCAGGTGAGCCTCTTCACCCGGCCGTAAACATGGGGGGCTATCTTGCCCACGTGGTCCGGGTCTGCGCCCGGATATTCGGTCTTGTCAACCCGGTTTAAGGGCAGCTTGTCTTCCAGGGCCTGCGCACTCTCCGCCGCGTCCAGCTTGCAGGTCTCCTCCGTCGCGCTGAGCGCGCGCTCGATCTTCCCCCTGAAAAGCACAAAGCTTGCGGACCCGTTGCCCGCGACCCAGTAAACGGTCACATCCGCATAGATCAGCGCGTGGTCCGCGAGGAGGTCCGAGAACCGGTTCCATCTCATGAAGGGCCTGTTGTTGGCCACCGTGATAACGAGACCGCCGGGCTGCATCCTCAGGGAGAACGGGTCCAGCCGGGACCTGAGGGGACCCGCGTCAAGAAGAATACCCTCGTAGCGCTCGCCCTGGTAGTTCTCGGCCCGGGGGCCGAACCGGAGGGTGGGCCTGTCGCTCTGGGCCGCGATCTCCACCAGGAGCCTGGCCCTGTCGAGATGCCGGGTACTGAGCGCCGCGGCTGCTGAATCGGAGAATTGCTTCATGCCTGCTCGTGGGGCTACTCTGCTGGGGAGAGGGGCTCGAGCGCGGTCTCAAACTCCTCCA
>JARFUL010000125.1 GCA_029289015.1 Syntrophobacteria bacterium
TTTGAGGGCAAAGCTTTGAATGAGAAATTCCCCTCCAGCGCGATTTCCCAACACCTCCCAGGACCGATCATTGCTCAAGAAAAAAAGCCCCCGCGGAACCATTTTACCCCTTTTGACCTGAGGCCACAAATCCCGCGGCAGGGCAAATAGACGCTCTCGGGATTCGGGCGGCAGACCTATTTTTTCCGTAAAAAGCATATTTATCCCTGGCGGGCTTGCTAAAGTATCCGAGTTCGTTGTACATTTTTTTATAAAGAATTATCAACTGATAATCCGCTCTTTCCTCATAGTTAGACGGGTTGCCGGATAGAATTTACCAGGGGACTTACACCAAGGAAACGGGTATGCCGCACTACAAACTTCCTATTCCACCGCACTTCGACCTGGGCAAAGTAGGCGAGGTATGGAGGGTTCCCTACCAGGAGCGCGCTGAGGACGCAAAGAGATGGGCAAAGGAGCATAACATAGAGTCAGCGTCCCGGGACAAGTTCAGGATTTCTCTGATGCTGGTTGATGTGCAGAATTCATTTTGCATACCCGGGTTTGAACTGTATGTGCACGGGAGATCGGGAACAGGAGCGGTGGATGACAACCGCAGGGTGTGCGAGTTCATCTATCAATATCTGGACGTTATTACAGAGATCTGCCCAACTATGGATACCCATCAGGCCATGCAGATCTTCCACTCCATCTTCCTGGTCAACGACCGGGGAGAACACCCTGAGCCCCTAACGCTGGTCACGGTGGGAGATATTGAGAGAGGGGTGTGGAAGTTCAACCCGAGAATTGCTGAAAGCTTAAATATCTCAGAATCTTACGGCCAGAGTTTACTGCTCCACTATACGAGAAAGTTAAAAGCCGGCGGCAAATACGAACTTACCATATGGCCATACCATGCCATGCTGGGAGGAATCGGCCATGCCCTGGTCTCCGCGGTGGAGGAGGCCGTATTCTTCCACAGCGTTGCCCGCTACAGCCAGCCGGACTTCCAGATAAAGGGCTCGAACCCCTTCACGGAGAACTACTCGGTTCTGAGCCCGGAGGTGCTGGAGGACGCCCAGGGGAAGCCCATCGCAGAAAAGAACATCCGGTTTATCAACAAGCTCCTCGAGTATGACGCGGTGATCATCGCGGGGCAGGCCAAGAGCCACTGCGTGGCCTGGACCATTGACGACCTGTTGAGTGAAATCCTGGAATCTGAAAGGGCCCTTGCCGAGAAGGTCTACCTCCTGGAGGATTGCTCCTCCCCGGTGGTCATTCCAGGGGTCGTGGACTATACAGAGCACGCAGACGCGGCTTTTCGGAGATTTGCGGATGCGGGGATGCATGTTGTCCGCTCAAAAGACCCCATGGAAGACTGGCCCGGCATCACCCTTTAAAGGCTATTAAAGCCCTTTTGGGGGTCTTATCTATCTTTCGCCGCGACCCGCTCCATCAGGGTGTCATAGCAAAAGTTCCTCGATATATCCCTGAACCCTGTATTCCCGCCCGCTCTCCCCGGGAGATGGCCCTCAATTTTTCCCGCACAAGGATTTCGGGTTGTGATAACATTTCCCTTGGTTTTTGGATCCACGGGCCTTACGGGGGACCGATGCTCTTCGAGGACGCGGAAGTAGAGGCCTATGCGGGCCACAAGGGGATGGAGACCCCAACGCGGGTCCGGCACCGGGGGAGAATCTTTGCCGTGGCCGAGGTGCTGGACAGGTGGTACGAGAGCGGCCTCGACCCCGAGAGGCTCACCCACACCTACTTCAAGGTGAGGACCGAGGAGGGCGCGGTCCTCATGCTCAAGCTTCAGGAGGAGACAGGCAGGTGGTACATCCGGGTGCCGAGGGAGCCGGTTCACTGACGACCCACGGGGAGCTCCTTTGTGTTGAGGGGCTCTACGTCAGCTTCCCCACCCACATGGGCACCGCGAGGGCGGTGGAGGACGTGAGCTTCTCCGTGGGCCCGAAGGAGGTGGTGGGCCTGGTGGGGGAGTCGGGGTGCGGAAAGACGGTCACCGGGCTCGCGCTCATGGGGCTGGTGCCTCCCCCGGGGCGGGTCTCGGGCAGGGTGCTCTTTCTGGGCCGGGACCTCACCACCCTCTCCAAGGAGGAGATGCGCAGGGTCAGGGGCGCGTCCATCTCCATGGTCTTCCAGGAGCCCATGACCGCGCTCAACCCCCTCTTCAAGGTGGGGACCCAGGTCGCGGAGGCCGCTGAGGTCCACCTGGGGGTCACGGGGGAAGAGGCCTGGCGGATGGCGGTGGAGATGCTCAAGAGGGTGGGCATGCCCGCGGCGGAAAGGCGGGCCGAGGAGTACCCCCACCAGATGTCCGGCGGCATGCGCCAGAGGGTCATGATCGCGATGGCGCTGATTTTGAACCCGGAGCTTCTCATCGCGGACGAGCCCACCACGGGCCTCGACGTGACCATCCAGGCCCAGATCCTCGACCTTCTGGGGGAGTTCAAGGACCGGAACAACTCCCTGATCCTCATCACCCACGACATGTCCGTGGTCAATGAGACCGCGGACCGGGTGGTGGTGATGTACGCGGGCAGGATCATGGAGCAGGCTCCGGTCGCGGCCATATTCAAAGAGCCGCTCCACCCCTACACCAGGGGGCTTCTGGCCTCCATCCCGAGGCTGGGAGAGGGCAAAAAGGAGCTTCAAGGGATCCCGGGCACCGTGCCCTCACCCTTCGAGTTTCCAGAGGGGTGCAGGTTCCGGCCCAGGTGCTCCGACGCGTTTGAGAAGTGCACCGAGGAGCCGCGAATGCTAACTCCGTCGGACGGCCGGGGCGTTCGGTGCTGGCTCTTTGGGTAGGGCGGGGTTTTATACCCCGCCGACGTTTTGGCACTCCCGGCCAAATCTTAAAAGTCGCCCGCGTTCAAAAACCCCTGGATAGAATTTACCACCAGCGGCGCCGCGTCCGCGCAAAAGAGGGCGCTATCTTCACGAAAGAGCAGTGAAATCATGCCCCTGGAGTGGCCCGGGGTGTGGAGCACCTCGAGGGTTGAGCCCGCGCGAAGGTCTAAAACGTCGCGATCCTCAAGCGCGCGGTCCACCTCAACCGAGCCCCCCACCAGGGAGTCGAAGCCCGGCACCGGCCTTTCCCTGGCCTGGAGACGGGCGTCCTCGATCCAGGCTATCTCCGCCTGGTGCGCGAGGATTTTACAGCCCGCGGCCTCCTTTATCGCGCGGGCCGCGCCGATGTGGTCCGGGTGGCAGTGGGTGAGCACCAGGAAGGATATCTCTTCGGGCTTTCTGCCTGTTTTCGTTACATAATCGAAGATGATACTCTCCGAGCCCTTTACCCCGGAGTCGATGAGCCATATATCCTCGTGGTAGATGAGATACGCGTAGACGAACCTCTCCACCGAGACATTCGGCCCCACAGGCACCTTAAAAGGAATCTTGAGCGCGTGGATGTGCTCTGTCACCTGCATTGTTCACCATATGGGCAAGGAAAAGGGGCCGACCATGCACCTCACGGTGCGGTTAAATAAAAGGGCCTATGGCCCTTTTGCAGCGCTGAAGCCCTGCTCTACGTTTCCAATTGAAATGTAGGGGGCATTTTACATGCCGGCAAAAACAAAGGCCATAACACGCACCGCGGGATGTAAACGCCCCCTACGTAGATATTTGCTCCTAATCTTTCTCTAAACCTCTCCATCCTGGCCCGAAGGGGCAGGATCAGAAGAGGGACACTGTCCCTAATGCTTAAAGACCCTCTGGCCGGTGAAGACCATGGTCGCGCCCGCCTCGTTCACCGCTTCTATGACCTCGAAGTCCCTCATGGAGCCGCCGGCCTGGACTATTCCGGTCGCGCCCTCGCCCAGCCCCACGTCCACCCCGTCCCTGAAGGGGAAGAACGCGTCGGAGACCATGACCGAGCCGGGGATCCCGCCGTGGGCCTCCTCCGCGGCCTCGTCTATCTCGTCGAGCACATCCTCGTCCCTCTCGCCCCGGGATACCGCTAGCTCCAGCTCCTTGTAGGGCATGCCGTACTCCTCGAACGCGAGGCGGTCCGCATACTTGGTGTAGGCCTTGAACACCGCTATCTCGGCCACCCCCACCCGGTCCTGCTCGCCGGTGCCTATGCCCACCGTGACCCCGTCCTTCACGTAGATAACGGAGTTGGAGGTGACGCCCAGCTCCACGGCCCAGCCGAAGAGCATGTCCC
>JARFUL010000126.1 GCA_029289015.1 Syntrophobacteria bacterium
TGAGCATCAGGGTACGCGATTCCATTACCTGGGTGGGCAAGGTGGACTGGGAAATACGGAGGTTCCACCGCGAGGAATACTCCACTCGGTGGCCGGCCTGTTGAAAAGATAGAGTTAAAGCACTACCAATATGGGCTGATCGGTCAGGTTTCAAACTACAAGCTATTCAGGAGGTCGAATCATGGACAAGTACGAGTGTCAGATCTGCGGTTACATCTACGACCCCGAAGAGGGAGACGACGACGGGGACATAGCCCCGGGCACACCGTTTGAGGGCCTCCCCGACGACTGGACCTGCCCGGTGTGCGGCGCGGAAAAGAGCGACTTCAAAAAGCTGGACTAGCCGTAAGCCTCTGGCGGGGGCCGCAGGGCAGGCCCTAGCCCGTTCAACAGACAGCTCATTGGACAAGGGGGTCTTGAGATGAAGCGCGGACCTGTATGGGTTGTCCTCGCGCTGGTCCTGTTCGCGCTGTGCCTGGCCGCGGCCGAGCCGAGGGAGTTCATCGTGCTCCACGGGGGCAGGACCGGCCAGGTGGCCTTCCCCCACCTCAGGCACCACGAGGCCCTGGACAAAGACTGCAACGCGTGCCACGCTCTCTTTCCCCAGGAGGCCGGCGCGATAGACAGGCTCAAGCGCGCGGGCAAGCTGAAAAAGAGGCAGGTGATGACCAACTGCACCGGCTGCCACAAGAGCCGTATAAAGGAGAAGCAGCCGGCAGGCCCGATAAGCTGCAAGAAATGCCACGTCAAAAAGGAAGGCAAATAGGAACCAGATAAACTAAAGGGAGGTAGCACGAGATGCCGCCTTGCGAGGTAAAAAAGGACATCTACTGGGTGGGAGCCATAGACTGGAACATCCGGGATTTCCACGGCTACTCCACCTATATGGGGACCACCTACAACGCGTACCTGGTGCTGGATGAGAAGGTCACCCTCTTTGACACGGTGAAGAAGCCCTTTATGAGCGATCTCATCCACAACATCCACAAGATCGTAAAGCCCGAAGAGATAGACTACCTGGTGGTGAACCACGTGGAGATGGACCACTCGGGCAACATGCCCGAAATCATAGAGCGCATAAAGCCCGAGAAGGTCTTTTGCTCCAAGATGGCTGAAAAGGGACTCAGGGCCCACTTCCACCGGCACGACTGGCCGCTCGAGGTTGTGGAGACCGGCACCTCCCTGAGCCTGGGCAATAGATCGGTCACGTTTTTAGAGACCAGGATGCTCCACTGGCCCGACTCCATGTTCTCCTACATCCCCGAGGAGAAGCTGCTCATCTCATCCGACGCGTTCGGCCAGCACTGGGCCACCTCCGAGCGGTTCGACGACGAGGTAAACACCCGCGAGCTGATGGCCCACGCGGCCAAGTATTATGCCAACATTATCCTTCTCTACTCGCGCCTGGTGCAGAAGCTCATCAAGACCGTGGGCGAGCTGGGGATCGAGATAGACATGATCGCGCCGGACCACGGCCTGATATGGCGAGGGGAGCCCGGCCGGATAATCGAGGCCTACGACAAATGGAGCCGCCAGGAGGCCATTAACAAAGCCGTCATCATCTACGACACCATGTGGCACTCCACCGAGACCATGGCCAACGCGGTGGCCGACGGCCTGGTCCAGGAAGGGGTCTCCGTAAAGATGATGTCGCTGAAGGCCAGCCACCGCTCCGACGTGATGACCGAGGTGCTCGACGCTAAAGCGGTGCTCTTCGGCTCCCCCACCCTCAATAACGGGCTCTTCCCCACCATTGCGGACATGCTGTGCTACATGAAGGGGCTCAAGCCCAGGGGCAAGATCGGCGCGGCCTTCGGCTCCTACGGCTGGTCCGGCGAGGCGGTGAAGCTCATGACTAAAGCGATGGAGGAGATGGGCTTTGACATCGCGGGGAGCGTGAGGATACAGTTCGTGCCGGAGCACGAGGGGCTGAAAGAGTGCGTTGACCTTGGCCGCAAGGTGGCCCGGGCAATGAAGGAAGCTTGATCACGAAGCACGGGGAAATAGACGCGGGTCTAAGGGCCCGCGTGCAGAGGCTCCTTGCCTCGGGCGACAGAGACGGACGGCTCAGGGAGCTTCTCTCTCTCCCGGCCTCGTTGAGCACGTCCTTCATTACGCGGAAGTAGCAGGACATGGGGAGCCTCCTTGGGTGTGGGAATTGAGTTTATGGATTTTAGCATGGGGAGGGGAGGAGGGGGAGGG
>JARFUL010000127.1 GCA_029289015.1 Syntrophobacteria bacterium
CTCCCCCAGGACAAGCTCATGGAGATAAGCGTGGCCAAGGCACGGGAGATGGCCGCGAAGGGAAAGTTCGCGGTTGCAGCCATAAAGCGGGCGGTCAGGGTGGCGGAGGATGTGGACCTCGCGAGCGGGCTTCTCCTGGAGTCCGGGTCCTTCGGCCTCGCGTTCTCCCACCCCGACGCGAAGGAGGGGTTCTCCGCGTTCCTCGAAAAGCGCAAGCCCAAGTTTGCCTAGCGGGCCCGCGCATGGCCCCTGCGCAGAAGTTTTAGACTCATCAAACAACCCAGATACGGGAGTGAGAATTGGATTTTTCCCTGACCGAAGAGCAACAGATGGTGCGGGAGACCGCGCGGGAGTTTGCCCAAAAGGAGCTTTTGCCCCACGCGGCCCGGTTCGACGAGGAGGAGGAGCTCCCCGAAAAGACCTGGAAGAAGCTCGGGGAGCTGGGCTTCATGGGCATGAACGTGCCAGAGGAATACGGCGGCACAGGGCTCGACTACGTGAGCTACGCGCTGGCCCTCATCGAGATATCCAAGGCCTGCGCGTCCACAGGCGTGGTCATGTCCGCGTGCAACTCCCTTTACAACTGGGGGATAAACAAGTGGGGCACCGAGGAGCAGAAGAAGAGGTATCTCACGCCCGTGGCCAGCGGCGAGGAACTGGGATGCTTCGCGCTCACCGAGGCCGACGCGGGCTCCGACACCTCCGCGATCAGAACCAGGGCCGAAAAGATAGATGACGGCTGGGTCATCAACGGGGAGAAGAAGTTCATCACCAGCGGCAATGTGGCCGGGTTCTGCGTCCTGTGCGCTCTCACCGACCCGAAGAGGGGCATGAGGGGGCTTTCCACCCTGATCGTGGACCTGAAGAACACCGAGGGTTTCTCCGTGGGCAGGGTTGAGCACAAGCTGGGCATCAGGGCGTCCGGGACCGCGGAGCTGGTCTTCCAGGACGCGCGAGTGCCCGAGGACGCGCTCCTGGGCCGGGAGGGCGGGGGCATGAAGAACATGCTCACTATCCTCAGCGGCGGCCGCACAGGGATCGCGGCTCAGGCCGTGGGCATAGCCAGGGCCGCGCTCGAGCTCGCGACCAGGTACTCCAGGGAGCGCAAGCAGTTCGGAAAGCCCATTAGCGCGTTCCAGGCCATCCAGTTCAAGCTCGCGGACATGGCCACCCGCATCGACGCGGCGGAGCTTCTCACCCTTCGGGCCGCGTGGAACGAGGACATGGGGCTCCCCTACGAGCAGGAAGCCGCGATGGCCAAGATGTACGCGTCCGATGTGGCCATGTGGGCCACGGTGGAGGGGGTCCAGGTGCTCGGCGGCTACGGCTACGTGAAGGACTTCCCCATGGAGCGCTATCTCAGGGACGCGAAGATAACCCAGATCTACGAGGGGACCAACGAGATCATGCGGCTCATCATCGCGAGAAAGCTCATCTTCGGGAGGTAGGTTGGCGAAACCTGCGGCCATAGGCATCGACATAGGCGGCACCAACGTCCGGGTCGCGCTCTTCGATTCCTCCGGCCAAATGCTGGAAAAGAGCTCCTCCTCCACCGGGTCCGCCGGCCATGCCGCGGACCTTGTGCAGGACCTGGCCAATACGGTGGAAAGCCTGGCCGTAAAAGGTGCCGAAACCGGCGCGGAGGTCGCGGGGGTGGGCGTGGGCGCGGCGGGGCTCCTCGACACGGAACAGGGCAAGGTGGTCACCTCCCCCAACATCCATTTTCTGGACGGGTTCATGCTCGGGCCCGAGCTCTCGGAAAGGACGGGGCTCCCTGTTCAGCTCGAGAACGACGCGAACGTGTTCGGCCTGGGCGAGGGCTGGCTGGGCGCGGCCAAAGACGCAAAGAGCTTTGTGGCCATGACCCTGGGAACCGGGGTGGGCGGCGCGGTGATCCTGGGCGGGAAGCTCTGGCCTGGGAAGTTCGGCACCTCCGGAGAGATTGGACACATGACGGTGGAGCCGGAAGGGCTGGTCTGCGGCTGCGGCGCAAGGGGCTGCCTGGAGACCGAGGCCGCGCCGGGCTGGATGGTGAAGAGGGCCGAGGCCGCGCTGCTAAAAGGCCGGGAAAGCGTGCTCAGAGAGAGCCTCGAAGCAAGGGGCCGGATCACCGGAAAAGATATCTTCGAGGCCTGCCAGGAGGGGGACCCCCTGGCCCGGGAGCTCTTCGCGCGCGCGGGCAGGGGTCTGGGCATAGCCATCGCCAACGTGGTGAATCTCCTGGGGCTGGATTTCTTCGTCCTGGGCGGGGGCGGCGCGGCAGGCTGGGATTGCTTCCATCCCCCCCTGAAAGAGGAGCTCAGCGCGCGCTCGAGGCTGGTGGACCCGGAGAGAATCATAATCAAGAGAGCCCTGCTGGGCCCGGACGCGGGCCTTGTGGGCGCGGCAAGCCTGTTTTTGAAGGACCGGGGGGACCCGTAGCGGCCATATTCCGGGGGCCGCTAACTGCGGAAACTTACAAGGAGGAAAGGCCGATGAAAGTGGTGGCTTTCAACTGCAGCCCGCGCAAGGAGGGCAATACTTCCACCCTTATCAACGTGGTTCTGGACGAGCTGGGCAACGAGGGGATCCACACGGAGTACGTCCAGGTGGGCCTGAAGAATATCAGGGGCTGCATCGCGTGCTACAAGTGCATGGAAGAGAAGGACGGCAGGTGCCACGGGCACAAGAAGGACGACATAGTCAACGAGTACATCGGGAAGATGGTGAAGGCGGACGGGATCATCATCGGCTCACCCACCTACTTCAGCAACGTCTCCACCGAGGCCAAGGCGCTGATCGACAGGTGCGGCCTCGTGTGCCGGGTGAACGGCGACCTCCTCAAGCACAAGGTGGGCGCGGCCGTGGTCGCGGCCCGAAGGGCCGGCGCGATGCCGGTCTTCGCGGCGATAAACTACTTCTTCCTCATCAGCCAGATGATCGTTCCGGGGTCGTCTTACTGGAACCTGGGGTTCGGCATGAATCCGGGGGATGTGGAAAAGGACGAGGAGGGGATCAAGACCATGCGCGACCTGGGGGCCAACATGGCCTGGCTCCTCAAAAAGCTCGAAAAGTAGGGAAATCGGGGAAGGGGCTTTTTGCGCCTCGTTTTGATTGAGGAGCTCCACCAGGAGGTCCTTATTCACGTAGGAGGCCCAGTAATAGACAAAGACAAACGCTATGAGGAGCCCCAAGGTGGACCTCTCGAAGAGGAAGCACACCGAGACCATGCAGATAAACAGGGAAAGGTGCATCAGGGGGACGGAGACCTCAAGTCCCAAAACCTCCATCATGGCCGCTCACCACCTCCCTTTCACCGGTTGAGACAGTATGGTCTCCTTATCGTCCAACCGGGGTAAAATCTTTAGGAAAATAGGTTGGGCCCCGGGACCTTGCAAGGGGTAATCATAAGTGCTAATCTAGGTAGGCCTCGATCGCGCTAGACGGGGAGCTAGCGGTGCCCTGTAACCCGAGAACCGCTCATGCGGGGTTGAACTCCCGGCTGAGGGGTAATGACTTTCGGGGTTGGGGAGGGTTGGACGGAGTCGCCGGACCCCGCGCAACTCGCGGGTGTGAACCCCGCCAGGTCCGGAAGGAAGCAACGGTAAGCACTTCAGCGGGTGTCGTGGGACCCTCTGGCAACCACTCCCCCAGCCCGAGCCGCCCCGGCAAGCCAGCCACGGAGCCGGGTGCGCGGTCGGGGTTTTATTTTGGGAGAGCCCGCGGCTGCCCTTTTATTCCTCGAAACCCGGGGGAAGGACCGATGGCCCGAGGCCCTCTTGCAGCTCCTGCCCCTTTGGCCTGTAGGGCCCCTCTTTCCTCACGTCCAGGGAGAGCCCCAGCTCCCTGGCCTTTTCGATGTAGGAGCCCGAGGCGAGCCGGAGCGCGGCCATGGGCTCCACCACGATGGCCCTCTTGGCCCGCACCGGGCAGTAGCGCTCGCAGTAGCCGCACCCCGCGCACCTGGCCTCATTCACAAAGGGAACCGCGACCTTCTTGTCCGGCACCTTCTTGAACTTCACCGCGTCGTAGGGGCAGACCTCGTCGCAGATTAGGCACCTCTTGTCGAACTCCCACGCGAGGCACTTCTCCTTGATGATGTGCGCGGTGCCCACCTTGGCCCAGATCTTCTCTATCTTCTCAAGCTCGCGGATCGCGCCGGTGGGGCAGACCTGGCCGCACACGTTGCACTGGGGCTCGCAAGGGCCCAGTACCGGAGTGATGACCGGGCTGAAGAGGCCCGAGAACCCCGCGGCGAGCCAGATGGGCTGGAGCGTGTTGGTGGGGCAACCCTTCATGCACTCGCCGCACCGGATGCACCGGGCGAGGAAGTCCCCCTCGGGCAAAGAGCCCGGGGGCCGGATCAGGGCCGGGCTCACCAGCTGGCCCGGGCCTTCCCTGTTTTCGGGACGATGGAGCCCCGTTAAGGTCAACACTCCGGCAAGCCCGCCCGTAAGCCCCGACGCGAGGAACTGCCGCCGGGAGGGGATAAAGCCCTCCGCTCCTTTTTGGACACCCCCCCGGGCCGGCGCGAAGCTCACCGCGTTGGTTGGACACACCCGGACGCAGGTCTGGCACGCGATGCACTCGGAGGTGTCCGTGGCAAAGGGGTCGTCCGGGATCGCTCCCTGGGGACATCTCTTCTGGCAGATGCCGCAATCCGTGCACTCGTCTGTGACCCGCCTCCTTATCAATGGTCTAAAGGAGAAGAGCGCGAAGATGGCCCCTGAGGGGCAGACATAGCGGCAGAAGAACCGGGGCGAAACCCTGGCCAGGCCGAACACCGCGAGGAAGAAGGAGGCTATGAAGAGCTGGGTCGCGAACCTCGGGGTGGGGAGCTCGGCAAAGAGGAGAAACCTTATGTCCAGCTCCTCCCCGATGGGCCTTAGAAGCGCGAGGAGGCCGTCGCCCGCGAGCATGAGGAAGGGGTAGACCACAAGGCCGTAGAAGCGGGTGATGAGCGAGATGGGAGACGCGAGAAAGACCAGGGAGACCCCGAGGGCCGCCGCGCCCAGGGTAAAGGCCAAAACGTAGTATTTCAGGCGCTTTAACGACCCGGGGGGCTCATCGGCCCCGCGTGATTTGCCCCTGCGGATGAGCCGGTCGGCCACGTCTATGGTGGTGCCCATGGGGCAGACATGGGAGCAGAAGAACCGGCCCATGACAAAGGTGAGGGCCAAAAGAAGGACCGCGACCCAAAGCCTGTCCAAAAAGGCCCGGGCTGCCAGGCCCGAGCCCAGCAGGGCCAGGGGGTCCAGCCTCCCGAACGCGTTCACCGGGAGCCAGCCGGTAAGGGGAAAGGACGCGAACCAGAGCAAAACGAGGAAGAGCGCGAGGCTCAGTCCCTGGACCATGCGCTTCGTGGTCATTACACCCGGACTTTTTTAACCCTGAGATTCTCAACGTCCATGCGGCCCAGCCCCCGCTCGTGGGCCATGCGGATGTGCTTCACCTGCCTGGGCTTGAACTTGCGGCCGTACCACTCGCCCACTGTGACGGCCATCGCGTCCGCGGCCACCATGTCCGCCGAGGCCAGCACCATGTTCTTGCGCACCACCCTGCCCGGCCCGTAGGGCCCGTTTTCCGTGAGAATCCTCGTCGCGTCCACCACCGCGAGCCGGGGCGTGAGAATGGTGCACAGATCCACGATCGCGGTGTTGAGGTCATGGCCTGTGTGCATCACCCACCTGTCGAGGATCAGGCCCATCATGCCCTTCATGGAGAGGGTCACCCCGGTGGAGCCGTGGGATTTGGCCACTGGAACGGCTATGAGCACGTCGGAGCCAAGGACCTCCTTCATCACGTCGGTCTGCTTGAACTGCACCCCTTTGGGGATGCCCACCCGCCGGTAGTATCGTCTCTTGTTGAGTATGTGCACCGGGTCGTCGAGCGGTCTGCAGGCCTCCTTTATTCCGGACTTTTCCAGACAGAGCTCCGCGGAGTGGAGCACGTTGTCCAAAACCAGCACCCTTTTGGCCCCGGCCTCCCGGCACATGGAGACCAGCTCTCTCACCACCAGGGGGTGGGTGTTGGTGGCCCGCTCCGGGGGGTTCGCGAAGGACATGTTGGGCTTTATCACCACCCTGTGGCCCCTCTTGACGAACTTCTCCATGCCCCCCAGAAGGCCCACCGCGGCCCTGGTCGCGGGGCCGGCCCCTCCCTCGGCCACCGCTATGTCGGGATATGGTTCGGCAAGGGCAAACCCGGGGAGCCAGAGCCCGGACGCGGCCGCGCCGAGCGCGAGCGCGCCCCTTGCCTGGGCCCTGAGGAAGTCCCTGCGGGTCAGGGCCCTATCCCCTTTCAAATCGTCTAAAAAGGAGTAATCCGTCGCGCATCTTCTCATGGAGACCTCCTGATAACACCTGCGCGGAAAGACTGTCTGAGACCCCGGTCAAAGACCCGGGCCTGGCCTTAAGACAAAGCTATAAGAAGAATTTTACTTGGTGGGGAGGGGGAAGGCAATGGGGGAACCCCAATACAACTGCAGCATAGAATTAAATATATTCTAAAAGAAGTTTTGTCTCTAACTTCTTTAAATCAACGACACTTATAGGCCTAATTTGTTTTTAAGGCTATCAGGGTCACTTGATCGGATTTCTTCTCTTCTTAAATACTTATGTTTATCCTTATCAGGTATCTTTTCTTTTAGCTTAACTATTATATAATCTATTTGTTCACTAGGTAGAACTTGCTTAACACTATCGTGCTCTTTTTTTACTGCTTCTATTATTGTTGATAAGAGATTTTTCTTTTCAGTGTCATCTAAGTTGTCAAATTTTCTAATCTTATTTTTCAACTCATTTAATGTTACATACTGTTGGACAGTCAATGATAATCTATCAATATTATCAAGAAATTGTTTTATGTCTTCTTCTGTAGCCAACTGATTTTGCTGTGTAAATTCTGAATACAGTTGAGCCACATCAAGTTTTAGAGAATCGAAACCAGTATTAATTTGAATGACCAAATAAGTCTTTTCTCTGTACTCTTTATTTCCTGTTTTATAAACTAACCTGCCAGTATTCCTATGAAGCTTTAAGTTATTCCATTCAATTTCAGCATTTCTATCTTCACTCTCCTTAATAAAAACATAATCCCCCGCGGCAATCCTTGCCTGACGGATAAAGTTGTCGCCCATATTTGGATAAAGGACAAATTGATATCTAAACTCGACGTCGTCCTGGTTGCCAATTAGAAATGCGCCGCCGATGCTGTCGAGTATCTTGAGTGCCGGCGAGGCTGGCGGATATGCGACACTACCTACTTGTGTTAGAGCTTTTAACAAGCCTTTGAATCTTTGTGTTTCTTCCGCGTCCAACTCCAAAATAAATAACTCTATCACCAATGGATTCCCATCGTACCTTATAGGACCGTAGACTAGAAGAGATGATAAATTTAGTGGCTGCCCTCCTGCTCTGACATCTTCGCAGTAATACACAACTCTTCCTGACTTTACAGACGAATAGTTGTGTTCTATGTTTTTCCCCTTACCAAGCTCATACACTTTAGCGACTATTACTATTTCCCCTCGTATATTTCCATCAAAACGGTAGTAATGTTCAAATCGTTCAGAAAACTCTTTTAAATATGCTTGTTGTAGATGAACTGAAATTGAGTCGTTCTTTATTATTCCGGCTTTAACTTCTTTTTTTGTTAAGTATTTACTATCTTTGAGCTCGGCAACATTAGCTCCATCTGAAGAAGGCACATACCTATAATCTATTGCACCTTCATTCAAACCTGCACATCCTATCATCAGAAAAAACAGACTGATATAAAACAAGAAAGAAACAACCTCTTTATTTAAAATGATGTTTCTCATAACATTACCCCTTAGTTTATTTTCAGACCTATAATTAAGGTTGAATAATTAGAATAACACCCCATCTTCTTAAATAATCTCATGA
>JARFUL010000128.1 GCA_029289015.1 Syntrophobacteria bacterium
AGGACATGAGCGCGGCGGAGTGGATGAGCCGCACCATGAACCCCGCGCGGTCCACGGACTGGGCTGCCACGAGCTTGAACTCCCTGAAGGTCTTACCCCCGGCCTTGATCCGCACGTGCCCGAGGGGCTGGCCCAGGGCCACCGGCGCCATGATCCTTCGGGGGAGCCTGGTCTCCCAGGTTATATCTTTCCTGGCCCTCTTGGGCACGGTCACCAGGCCGTCCTGGGCCGCGGACGCTTCGAGCCGCGTCTCTGTGCCGTGGTAGACCTCCACCTGGCCGAGGATCTGGCCCTTGTCGAAGACCTTCATGTTCACGAAGTTCCTGAAGCCGTAGTGGAGGAGCTTCAGGGCCTCGTTCTCCCTTGCGGAGAACCCCTTCGCGCCCATGACCACCGCGATGAGCCTGGTGAGCTCATTCTTAGCCGTGGCCAGAAGGTGGTAGCCCGCGCTCTTGAGGTGCCCGGTCTTGAGCCCGTCCACCCCCATGTCGATCCACAGGAGGCCGTTGCGGTTTCTCTGGGTTATGTTCGAGAAGGTGAAGCTCTTCATGGAGTGGTACTTGAGGGCCTCGGGGTGGCGGAGGAGGTAGGACCTGGCCAGGACCGCCATGTCAAACGCGCAGGTGAACTGCTCCCCCTCCCTGGGGAGCCCGTGGACCGACCTAAAATGGGTGTTCTTCAGCCCCAGCCTCCTGGCCTTGTGGTTCATGAGCTCGACAAAGGGGGAGGTGTCCCCAGCCACATATTCCGCGACCGCGACGCACGCGTCGTTGCCCGAGACCACCGCGATGCCCTTTATCAGGTCTTCCAGCATCACCCTCTTGCCGGCCCGGATGAACATCTTGGAGCCGCCGGTGCGCCAGGCCTTCTCGCTGATGGGCACCAGGTCACTTAGCCCGATCTGGCCGTCCTTGATCGCGTCGAAGACCAAAAAGAGCGTCATCAGCTTGGTGAAGGACGCGGGCGCGATGGTCTTTTGGGGCTCCTGGCTGAAGAGGACCTGGCCGGTGGCAGTGTTCATGAGCACCCCGGAGCGGGCCGCGATGCGGAAGGTTCTGATGGGGTTTGCGGCCCGGGCCTGGGCCGCGGTGAACAGGGCGAGGCAAACAAGGGAAATGATGATCCGTCTCATAGCAGTAACGCGCTTCCTTGGCTCAGGTTTGTTAGCGGTGTATAGCACACGGGCCCGGGGGTGTAAAGGACTGAAAAATTTCTTGACAAACGGTGCCTATTTTCATTAAAAATAAGTACATTACACGGGGAGAGGCCGATGACACAACCAGGGATATTTTGCTCCTTTAGCTTTGAGGCCTTCCGGTTTTTCTTTTTTAGCCGGAGGGTCCGCCCGGCTCTCTCCTGAAAAGAATAAGAGGGGGAAAACGGGTGGGCCTGAGGACCCGCCCGTAAAATATTTAGGCCGCGGGCGGGAAGGGTAAGCCTGGCGGCTTTTTTGTTCCACCCGCGGCAAAAAAGGGCCGGTACCGCCGGAGACTTTAAAATAATTAATTATTTAGTTTAATAGCAAGTTGCCAGCAATACCTTATGTAATGCATTAGATTGCTACAGTCCCGGGCGGGAACCTGAATACGGGGACTTTTTAGACCTACAAGACTCACAAGGAGGAGGCTTTCCCATGATCTTTGACCAGGAGTTCGAGACCCTGCCCAGGGAGGGACTGGAGGCCATCCAGGTGCGCAGGCTGCGCGCGGTGGCCGAAAGGCTCTATCACACGGTGCCCTTCTACAAAAAACATTTCGACGAGGCCGGGGTCCGGCCCGAGTCCATAAAGAGCTTAGAAGACCTGAAGAGGCTTCCCTTCACCGAGAAGCAGCACCTGAGGGACAACTACCCCTTCGGCATGTTCGCCACGCCCATGGACCAGGTGGTGCGGATCCACGTGTCCAGCGGCACCACGGGCAAGCCCACGGTGGTGGGCTACACCAAGGGGGACATAAACACCTGGTCCGAGCTCATGGCCAGGACGGTGAGCGCGGCGGGGTGCGGCCCCGGGGACATCGTGCACAACGCGTACGGCTACGGGCTCTTTACCGGGGGGCTCGGGTTCCACTACGGCGCGGAGAGGGTGGGCGCGGCGGTGATACCCATCTCCGGCGGCCAGACCCAGAGGCAGCTCATGGTAATGAGCGACTTCGGGCCCACCATCCTCACCTGCACCCCGTCCTACGCGCTCTACCTTGCCGAGGCCGCGGGGGACGCGGGCATGGACTTCAAGTCCTTCAAGTTCAAGGCTGGGATCTTCGGCGCGGAGCCCTGGTCCGAGGAGATGCGCCAGGACATCGAGGCCAAGATGGGGCTCAAGGCCATGGACATCTACGGGCTCTCAGAGATGATCGGCCCCGGGGTGTCGGTGGAGTGCATCGAGGCCCAGTCCGGCCTGCACGTCTTCGAGGACCACTTTTTGCCCGAGATAATAGACCCGGACACCGGCGAGAATCTGGCCCCCGGCGAGGTGGGGGAGCTGGTCTTCACCACCCTGACCAAGGAGGCCTTCCCCCTGATACGCTACCGCACCCGGGACATAACGACCCTCAGGTACGAGCCCTGCGTGTGCGGCCGGACGCTCGCGCGCATGGGCAAGATCATGGGCCGGTCCGACGACATGCTCATAATCCGCGGGGTCAACGTGTTCCCCTCCCAGGTGGAGGCGGTGCTCATGGACGTGAAGGGGGTGGAGCCCCACTACCTGCTCGTTGTGGCCAGGGAGAAGCAGCTCGACACCCTGGAGGTCCAGGTGGAGGTGAACGAGGCCATATTCACCGACGAGGTGAAGGGGCTCCAGTCCCTGGAGAACGACATCCACAAGAGGATAAAGGACATGCTCGGGGTCTCGGCCAAGGTGAGGCTGGTGGAGCCCAAGTCCATCCAGAGGTCCCAGGGCAAGGCCCAAAGGGTAATAGACAAGAGAAATCTCTAAGCCAAAAGAGGAGGAGAGCATATGCGGGTGGAGCAGATTTCCGTCTTTTTGGAGAACAAGGCGGGCAGGCTTTCGGAGGTCTGCCGGATTCTCGGCCAGGCCGACATCAACATCCGGGCCCTGTCCCTCGCGGACACCACCGACTTCGGCATCCTGAGGCTCATCGTGAACGACACGGCCAAGGCCAAGGCCACGCTCAAGGAGAAGGGGTTCACCGTGGGCCGCACCGACGTGGTCGCGGTGGAGGTGCCGGACAGGCCCGGGGGGCTGGCCCAGGTCCTGGGGATCCTGGAGGAGCACGAGATAAACGTGGAATACATGTACGCGTTCGTCCAGCAGTCCGGCGCAAACGCGGTGATCATCTTCCGGTTCGACGACCTGGACATGGCCGCGGGGAAGCTCCAGGAGGCAGGGGTCACGGTGCTACCGGGGGAGAAGGTCTACGCGCTGTAGCACAATCGGGCTTGCCGTTCAGGTTGAGCGCGGCGCGTCTATCCTGCTTCGGGGCGCGGCCATGGTCGCGTGGGGCAAGGACACGGTGACCGGGCCCGCGTCGTTCCTGGGGGAGCCCAAGACCATGGTCCCCTACAGGGAGAGGATCGGCCAGGTGGTGGACCTCAGGTAAGGAGCCTTTTCAGCGCGCCCACCATGATTCTTATCCCTATCTCGATCACCCGCTCGTCCGGGTTGAACTGCGGGGAGTGGAGGGGGCCGGACCCCTTGCACCCGATTCTGAGTATCGCGCCGGGCACTATCCGGCTGTAGTACGCGAAGTCCTCGGACCCCATGGAGGGCGGCTCTTCGGACACTTTGTCGTCCCCCAGGAGCTCCCTGGAGACCTCGGCCAGCAGGTTGGACAGGTCCGGGTCCGTGGGGCAGGGCGGGTACCCGGGGATTATATCCAGCCGGCAGCTCACCCCGAACCCGAACTCAAGGGAGAGCGCGAGCTCCCTGATCCTCTTCATGGCCCTCTCCCGGACCTCGGGGCTGAAGGTCCTCAGCGTGCCGGAAAGCTCCGCGGTCTCGGGGATGACGTTGGACGCGGTGCCCGACTGAAAGGAGCCGATGGTCACCACGGCCGCGTCCCTGGGGTCCAAAGACCGGCTCACCACGCTCTGGACCTGGGTCACGAAGTAGGCCCCCGCGACTATGGGGTCGATCGCGTCTTGGGGCCTGGCCGCGTGGCCCCCCTTTCCCTCTATGGTCAGGCTGATCCTGTCGGACCCCGCGTACGCGGTTTTGGGCGTGTAACCCACAGAGCCCAGGGCCAGGTCCGGGAAGAGGTGGCACCCGAGCACCGCGGTGACCTCCGGGTCCTCCAGAACCCCCTCCTCCACCATGACTTTGGCGCCCGCGCCCGACTCCTCCGCGGGCTGGAATATGAGCTTCACCCCGCGCTTTAGCTCCTTGGAGAGCCCCGAGTCCACGAGGTGCTTCGCCGTGCCCAGCACCACGGCCATGTTCACGTCGTGGCCGCACGCGTGCATCAAGCCGTCAACCTCGGAGCAGAAGGCAAGGCCGGTCTTCTCCTCGATGGGCAGCGCGTCCATGTCTGCGCGAAGAGCCACCACCGGGCCCGCGTTCCCCATGATCAGGCCCACCACCCCGGTCTTCCCCACCCCCGCTCTGTGGGGGATGTCCATGCCGGACAGCTCCCTGGATATCGTTTTGGCGGTCCTGGTCTCATGGTAGGCCAGCTCCGGGTGCCGGTGGAGCTCCCTGCGCACCTTAACGGCCCAGGAGACGAGCCTGGGGTCGAGTTCTACCTTCAGGTCCGGTTTAGACATATCTCGGCCAGCCTCATAAGAAGCCCCTCCACGTAGGTTTTGCCCTTGGCCCCCTCCTCCAGCGCGTCGAGCCAGTCTCGGGGGATGGCCTTTTTTCCGTAGAACGCGCCCGCGAGCGCGCCGGTCATCGCTCCGATGGTGTCGGTGTCTCCCCCGAGGCCCACCGCGGCCACGAGCGCGTCCTTGAAACTATCGGTATAGAGGAAGCACGCGAGCGCGGGAGGCACCGCGTCCACGGCCTTCACGCTGCACCTGAAAAGCTCCCTTATGCCGGCTTTGAGGTTCCCCCGATCCAGATCGGACAGCCCCACGAGCCTGTGCGCGAAACCCTCGTCCAGCTCCCCGATGTGGCGGGCTATGGTGCCGAGGAAATCCTCGGGCACGGGCTTTTCCCCGGATATGCCCGCGCGCAGGGCCAGGGCCACGCCGAGCGCCTGGGCAACGCCCCCGGCCACCCCCTCCGGGTGGCGGTGGGTGATGATGGAGCACTCTTTTGCCGCGCGCGTAAGGGCATCTAAGTCGTTAAAAAAGAAGAGCCCTATGGGCGCGATGCGCATGGCCGCGCCGTTGCCAAAGGAGTCGGTGCCCGCGTCCCGCCAACTGGTTCCCCCTGCGAGGCGGGACATGACCCCCGCGATGCGGCCGCCGTAGCCCCGAGCGGGGTCGAAGTTGGCCACGAACCTCATGGCCACCGCTTGGGGGCTGAAGCCGCGCTCCTCCACCAGCGCCTCCAGGATCGCGACCATCATCTGGGTGTCGTCGGTGTAGGAGCCTGCAGGGAGCCTTCCGTGGACCATCCTGTCGAGCCTCCCGTAGAGGGCCTCGATACGGCCGGGGCCGAACCCCTCCACCGGCATTCCCAGCGCGTCCCCCACAAAGGAGCCCAGCCCCGCGCCGGTCATCAACTCCTTTAGCGTTTCAGCATTCACCGTGAGCATCATACCAGGAACTTGAGGCTTCGCGCCACCCCCGCGGGGGCTCAGCGCGCGTCTATCTCCCTGCGGATTATGGCCCTGTCGTACGCGGCCATGACGTCCCTCTTGGTAACGGTGCCGATGACCTTCTTGAAGTTGGCCTCTGAGACCACGGGGAGCTGGGAGATGTCCTTGCCCCCCAGGATCTTTAGCGCGCGCTGGAGGTTGTCCGACGGGAGTACCGTTATCACGTCCGTGGTGGCCACGTCCTTGGCCACCACGAGCCGTGAGAGGGACTCCTCCCGGAGCACCGCGCGGATGTCCCTGAAGGAAATTATGCCGGTGAGCTCGTCCTCCTCGTTCACCATGTGGAGGTAGGACGCGTCCGAGGACTTGAAGGTGTTGAGTATGTCCCCCAGATGCATGGACTCGGGGATGGTGACCACCTTGTCGTTCATGATCTCTCTTACCGTCATGGTCATGAGGACGGACTGCTCCCAGCCCCGGGATATCTCTACGCCCCTTCTCATGAGCTTTATGGTGTAGATGGAGCCCCGCTTCAGGGAGGTGGTGATGATGGTGCTGAGGATGCACGCGAGCATGAGCGGCAGGATGATACTGTAGGAGCCGGTCAGCTCGAAGAGGATGAGGATCGCGGTGATGGGCGCCTGGATCGTGCCCGCGACCACCGCGCCCATGCCCACCAACGCGTAGGCCCCCGGACTAGCCGAGATTGTGGGGAACATGGAGTGGATGAAGTAGCCGAACGCGCCCCCCGACATCGCGCCGATGAAGAGGGAGGGGGTGAATATCCCCCCGGACGCGCCGCTGCCGATGGTGAGGGAGGTGGCGAGAATCTTCAGAAAGACCAGGGAGACGAGCAAAATGATGGGGACCTGGTTCTTGAGGGCCATGTTGATGCCCCCGTAGCCCACCCCGAATACGTAGGGCCACTTTACTATGATAATGCCCACCAGCAGGCCCCCCAGCGCGGGCTTGAGGTACTCCGGCATCTTGAGGGAATCGAAGAGGTCCTCAAAGCCGTAGAGGGTGGTGATGAAGAGGAGCGCGATGAGGCCGCACGCGATCCCCAAGACCGGGTAGAACGCGAACTCCCAGAGGGAGACCACCTCGTAGACCGGCGCGATGAAGGAGGGGAAGTTGCCGAAGTAGTGCCGGGACACGGTGGTCGCGGTGACGGACGCGAGCACTATGGGCGAGAAGGTGGCCAGGCCGAAGTCGCCCAGGATGACCTCCACCGCGAAGAGCACCCCTGCTATGGGCGCGTTGAAGGTCGCGGTTATGCCCGCGGCCGCGCCGCACCCCACCAGGGTCCTATGGAGGTTCTGGGGCACCTTGATTATCTGGCCCAGGGTGGACGCGATGGAGGAGCCGATCTGCACGATGGGCCCCTCACGGCCCACCGATCCCCCGGACCCTATGGATATCGCGGAGGCCAGTATCTTTACCAGGGCCACCCTGCGGCGGATGTGCCCGCCCTTCAGGGCTATGGCCTCCATCACCTCGGGCACCCCGTGCCCCTTGGCCTCGCGCGCGCCGAAGTAGATTATGGGCCCCACGATGAGGCCCCCCAGCGCGGGAAGGAGTATCTTCATGTATGCGGGCATGGTGTGGGCAAAGGTGAGGATGTCGTGGGTGGTGCCGTAGAAGAGGTGCTGCGCGGCCTTTATGGTAAAACGGAAAAGGACAGCCCCATACCCGGCCAGAATACCTATAATGATCGCGACCACGGATATAAAGACGTGCTGGTCGAGCCGGAATTTTTCAAGAGCCCCCTTTATTTTGCCATAAGCTCTTGTCAGCATATTTTAAGTATACCAGACGGCATTTAATTAATGGAAATGAAACGTTAGAAGCCAATATTGCGGGTTTGACAGGGTTTATATTATATGTTAGCAAGGATGTCAGGCCCGGCTAGCC
>JARFUL010000129.1 GCA_029289015.1 Syntrophobacteria bacterium
CCCATGAGCTCGGCCAGGTGGGTTGTCTTGGACCCCGGCGCGGCGCACAGGTCCAGGACCCGCTGGCCGGGCCGCACCCCCAGCGCGCGGGACGCGATCCCGCTGGAGAGCGCCTGGGAGTGCACCAGCCCGAGGGAATACTCCGGCCAGTGCCCCGGGGACTCACCACCCTCAACCCGGTGGAAGTTTTTCAGCCCCCGGTGCTCTTCAGCCACGAGCCCCCGCGCCAAAAGCCCCCTTCGCACCGCGTCGGGGTCTGCCTTCAGGGTGCCTATGCGCACGTGACGGGGAAGGGGCCCCTTTAGCCCTTCTAAAAATTCGGGAAACGAGGGGATGAAGGAGCGGTACGGCTCGAAGCAGCGGGCCGCGGGAATCCCCCATTGGCCGGTGTTCACGATTCCTTGAATAGGCGGTCTTCGTCCTCCACGGACATCTCCTCCACCAGGGCCTCGAACAGGGTGATGATGTCCTGGCTAGCGGACCTGAGCCTGCGGCCCACCACCTTGCCCAGCTCCCGGGTGATGAGAAGCCCGAGGTAGGGCTCCTCCTCCCCCAGCTTGAGGAAGTCGTCCCTGTGGATCACCAGGAGCTCCACGTCGGTGAGGGCCTCCACCGTGGCGGAGCGGGTCTCGTTGTCGAGCAGCGCCAGCTCGCCGAAGAAGATGTTGTCGTCCGAAGTGAAGGTGGTGATGGTGTACTCCTCCTTTTCGAGGGTGGTCTTCACCACCTTGACGAGGCCCATCTTGAGGATGAAGAGCTCATCCCCCAGCTCCCCCTCGCTGATGATCCTCTCCCCGGCCTTGGCCATCTTCTTGGTGATGACCCCGGCCAGCTTGGCCAGCATATCCTCGTCGAGGTCCTTGAACAGGGGGACGTTCGCCAGGGTGGCGGTTATCTTCTCGAACTCGTGGTTCTCCGTCACTTCGGGGGTGCTCATGACGCGTGCCCCTCCTGTAGACCGCTGAGGCCGATGACCCGCGAGTAGGGCTTTACCCGGTATTCCGGGTCGGGGTTTATCACCGGCTGGTTGCCCCTCAATTCCTTGACCTCCCTCAGGTTGGCCACCAGCTTGGAGATGTCCGGGGTCTTCTGCGCGTCCTTTATGGCCCTCTTCTTCCTCATGTGGATGTTGCCGGTGTTCTCGAGGAGCCCTATTACCAGAAGGCCCTTATCCTCGAAGTGGGCCACGATGTCCTGGTATCTGGACCCCACCAGCTCCGAGGGCACGGGCCGGGTGGAGAGCGAGCCCTCCTCCGCGCCGAAGAGCGCGCGCATTATCTGCACCAGGCCCGAGCCTCCGGACACGTTGGCCACCAGCTCCCGGTTGAACTCGCGGCTGGTGAGTATCTCCTCGCACCCGGCCAGGTCGAGGTAGCGGGCGAACTTCTCGTCCACCAGCTCCGCGCAGGTGTAGGTGTCCTTGGCCATGGACTTTATGGTGAGCACCGTCATCACGGTGCGCGCGTCCACCTCCTCGGCCTTGGACTGGAGCGACGAGTCGGCCATCACCAAGACCCTGCTCGCGGCCTGGACGTTGGCCCTGTTGAGGACCGACTCCTCCACATAGTCGCCCCGCATGAACCTTACGCCCTTGAGCTCGGGGATGGACTTCATGTTCTCGAAAAGCTGCGGCTCCACGTTGGCCACCACGAGGATCATATCGAGGGGGAACTCGCGGTTCACCCTTGCTATGGCCCGAAGCGCCTTGCCCATCTCGTTCTTCCAGCCGCACACGACAAAATGGTTCTTGAGCGCTTTGAAGGAAGTCAAGCCCCTCTCCTCCTTGATCTTCTGCTCCACCAAAAACGAGGCGATCCGGCCGGTGACGATACCCACCAGGCCCACGCCGAAGAGCATCACCATTATGCCCACGAGCCGGCCGCCGAGGGTCTGGGGCACAACGTCCCCGAACCCCACCGTGGTCACGGTGACCACGGTCCACCAGATCGCGTCCCACCAGGAGGTGACCCTCATGTTGAAGCCCTTCTCAAAGAGAAGTATCAGGACGGAGCTGGCGAAGAATAGAGCCAACAGCGCCAGCGCGATCCTGGGCGCCCTCCTCTGGGAGATCCTTTTCGCCTTCTCCAGGAAGGTCATCTCGTCCCTGTCCGCGCCCCTGCGGACTTCCTTGTCGGTCAGGCCCATGCTCGAGGCTCCTCGCTCTCCCTTCTCCCGGTGCGGGCTGCACCGAGATACTATTTTAGCAGGGCTAAGCGCAGCGGTAAACAATAACCGATACTGAAGCCTGGGTAAGTATATAATGTCAAAGGAATAAGGCAAATGGCCTTGACCGGGGAGACCGGCTAAACTATTATCCAGCGGTAGCAAGCTTGTCTTGGGCGTTAGACCCTCTTTGAGCTTCGCTCACCTTTTACCCCCGAGGGAACGGGGCCTGTGGCAAAAATCATCGCGGTGGCAAACCAGAAGGGCGGGGTGGGAAAGACCACCACCGCGATCAACCTTGCCGCGTCCTTGGCCGCGGTGGGCAGGAACTCCCTCCTGGTGGACTGCGACCCCCAGGGAAACGCGACCAGCGGGCTGGGCATACCCCGGGGGGAGCTTCGCGAGAACCTCTACCACCTTCTCCTGGACGGTGTGGAGTATCCCGCGGTGGTCCAGGCCACCCGGCTCAAAAGGCTCAAGATCATCCCCTCGGGTAAAGAGCTGGCAGCAGCGGAGGTAAAGCTCCTCAAGAGGCCGCGAAGGCACAGCACCCTGGCTGAGTCCCTGAAGAAGCTCTCGGGAGAATACAGCTACCTCATCCTGGACTGCCCCCCGTCCCTGGGCCTTTTGACCGTGAACGCGCTCAACAGTGCGAGCTCGGTCATCATCCCGCTGCAGTGCGAGTACTTCGCGCTGGAGGGCCTCGGCCAGATCCTGGGCACCATCAAGCAGGTGCGCGCGCGGCTGAACCCCCGGCTTCGGGTGGAGGGCATACTCCTCACCATGGCGGACACGAGAAACCTCCTCTGCCGCCAGGTGGTCGCGGAGGTTCGCAGGATGTTCAAAAACAAGGTTTTCAAGACCATAATTCCAAGAAACGTCAGGCTTTCGGAGAGTCCGAGCTTCGGAAAGCCGGTCCTCCTCCACGACGCGAAGTGCAAGGGCGCGCTCAGCTACCTTGCCCTGGCCAAGGAGCTTCTTAAAAGAGAGGTGGGTGGAAGGTGACCAAGAAGAGAGGATTGGGAAAAGGGCTTGAATCGCTGATCCCGGAGGACTTCCTCATCTCTGACAAGGAGCCGGACTTCTTCTACGTGGGGATAGAGGAGCTCTCCCCGAACCCGGGCCAGCCCCGCAAGAGGGCCAAGGACGACGAGCTCGCGGGGCTCGTGGAGTCCATCAAGGAGCGGGGCGTGCTCCAGCCCCTGGTGGTTCGGGCCTCGGACCACGGCTATGAGATCATCGCGGGGGAGAGAAGGTGGCGGGCCGCGCAGCTCGCGGGCCTCACGGAGCTCCCCGTGATTATTATCAAGGACGTCACCCCCAAAGACTCCCTGGAGATGGCGCTCATCGAGAACATCCAGAGAAAGGACCTCAACCCCGTGGAGGAGTCCGACGCGTACCTCAGGCTCAAGAACGAGTTCAACCTGAGCCAGGAGGATATCGCCAGGCAGGTGGGCAAGGACCGGTCCACCGTGGCCAACCTCATGCGGCTCGCGAGGCTGCCCATGCCCATCCGGGAGGACCTCATGGCCGACAGGATCACCATGGGCCACGCGCGGGCCTACCTGGGGCTCAATACCAAGGACGAGATGCTCGCGCTCAACAGGCACGTCAAGAGGGAGTCCCTGTCGGTCCGGCAGACCGAGAGGCTGGTGAAGACGCGCAAGCTGCCGGTAAAGAAGAGGCCCGCGCCGGTACGGGACCCCCAGCTCGACGCGCTCGCGGAGGAGCTCAGCTCAGCGTTCGGCACCAGGGTAAAGGTGGGCTTTCGGGGCAGAAGGGGCAAGATCGAGATCGAGTTCAGCTCCATGGATGACCTCGACAGGCTCATAAGGCTCATAACGGGCTGACAGTGGGCCTCGTTTTGGTCATAGACGGCTATAACCTTATCATGGCCCTCGATAGGTACCGGTCCCTGATGCTGGATGAGCCGGAGGCCGCGCGGCGGGCCCTGGTGGAGGACCTTGCCAGCTACCACACAGCGAGGGGCCACCCCACCACCGTGGTCTTCGACGGCGCGAGGGGGCTGTGGCATCACGACCGCGAATATGAAGAGCGCGGAGTGACCGTGATCTTCTCCCAGAGGGGAAAGAGCGCGGACGATATTATCGATGAGCTTGCCGGCAAAGAGCGGGAGAGGATGGTCGCGGTAACCGGCGACAGGGAGCTGGCCAGGAGGGTTGAGTCCCACGACGCGGTGGCCGTGGGGCCCATGGCGTTCGGAAAGAGGCTGGACAGGGCGCTCATGGCCAAGGAGGGAGAACGCGCCAGGCGGCCTCCCCCCGGGCGCAAGTCGAAGAGGCGCGTGCGCAAGCGGTTGAGCAGGCTGGCCAAGCTCTAGCCCAGGGAGGTAGGTTTAGCGGTGAAGGTCTGCGTGGTGGACGGCCAGGGCGGCGGCATCGGCTCCGTGGTTGTCAAGAGGATCAAGGAGGAGTTCGGCGAAAGGGTGGTGGTCTTCGCGCTGGGCACCAACGCGATAGCCACGGCCCAGATGATGAAGGCCCGGGCCAACAGGGGCGGCACCGGCGAAAACGCGATCCGGGTCACTGTCAGGGACGCGGACGTGGTAGTCGGGCCCATCTCCATCATTATCGCAGACTCCATGATGGGCGAGGTGACCGCGGGGATGGTCGCGGCCATAGGCAGGAGCCGGGCGCTCAAGCTGCTCATCCCCCTCACCCAGGAGAGGCTCGAGGTCGCGGGGGTGAAGAAGAAGCCCCTGCCCCACTATGTGGAAGAGATCGTAACCAAAAAGTTGAAGGAGCTTCTTGGCGATGTGTGAGGCGAACGCATATCTCATAAAAAAGGACGGCAAGGAAGAGCTGGTCATGGAGGCGGTGGACGTGGTGGTGCCGGAGGAGAACGGCCTCAGGCTCCAGTCCATCTTCGGCGAGCAAAAGATCATTGCCGCGAGCATCAAGTCCATGTCCCTGGTGAACCACAAGATCATGCTCGAGGAGACCTAGAGCCGGCAGCCCGGGGCGAATGGAAGAGAAGAAAACCAGGCTCTACCTGGTGCGCCACGGCGCGCACACCGGCCGCGAGGGCGCGTTCCCCGGGCCCGACGACCCCGGGCTCAGCCCCGGGGGGGAAGCCCAGATGAGGCTTCTTTCGTCGCGGCTCTCCGGCATCCGGCCCGACGCGCTCTACGCGAGCGACCTGAAAAGGGCCGCTGAGTCCGCCCGGATACTGGGGGGAGCCCTCGGGCTCTCCCTTGCGCTCGAAAGCGCGTTCCGGGAGGCCGACGCGGGCCGGTGGGCCGGGCTCGACCTGAACGAGATCGAGGCCGAATCCCCGGGGACTATCTCGGAGTGGTCGAACAACCTAGCGTCCTTTCGCCCGCCGGGCGGTGAGAGCCTGGGGGAGATGGCCAAAAGGGTGCTGGCAAGGCTCGGGGAGCTGGTGGCCGCGCACCTAGGCGGCTCTTTCATGGTGGTGGCCCACAGCGGGGTGAACAGGGCTGTCCTGGCTGACGCGCTGGGGATAGACGAGCCCGCGGTCTTCTCCATGGAGCAGGACCTCGCGTGCCTCAACATCGTGGACTACTTCGCGGACGGGGTGAAGGTGGTGAGGCTTCTCAACGGCAGGGGGCTCTTCGGGGACCTCGAGATGGAGCCCGGCCACAAGGTATTGATCCTGGGGGGCGCGCGCTCCGGCAAGTCGGACCTCGCCCTGAGCCTGGCCCAGAGCGTCCCGGGCCCGCGCTACTTTCTCGCCACGGCCCAGGCCCTGGACGAGGAGATGGCCCGCCGCATAGAGGCCCATAAAGAGCTGAGGGGCGAGGACTGGGAGACCATTGAGGAGCCCGTTGAGGTTGAAAACGCGTTAAAAGAGCTTCCCGAGGGCGCGGTGGTGGTGCTCGACTGCCTGACGCTCTGGCTCTCCAACCTGCTCCACTCCCCGGGAGGCGACCCCGAAAGCGCGCGCGAGAAGGTGGAGTCTTTGGCCCACGCGGTCCCCTCCCTGCCCCACACCCTGATCC
>JARFUL010000130.1 GCA_029289015.1 Syntrophobacteria bacterium
CCACGTTGGCCGCGTCGAGGAAGGGGTGGAAATACTCCAGCGCTTCCGCGGTCATGTAGCCGTTGGTGACGAAAATATTCTTCAGCCCCTCCTCGTGGGCCAGCTTTGCGCTTTCGTAGGCCAGCTCGAAGAAGATGGTGGGCTCGGTGTAAGTATATGATATGGAATCGGATCCCGAGAGCCTGGCCCTTTGCACCACCTCCTGGGGGGTGGTCAGCTCGCCCACTATCCTGTCCTGGGTCTCGGGGAGCTGCGCGATATCTGCGTTCTGGCAGAAGAGGCACTTGAAGTTGCACCCCACCGTCGCGATGGAGTAGGTCCTGGTGTTGGGCAAAAAGTGAAATAGCGGCTTCTTCTCTATGGGGTCCACGTTCTTCGCGCACACCCTGTCGTACACAAGGGTGAAGAGGGTGCCGTCCACGTTCTCCCGGACCTTGCAGATACCCTTCCTGCCGGGCTTTATCTTGCACAAGTGCCCGCAAAGCCTGCATTTTACGTTGTCCTCTTCTATCTTGTCGTAAAGGAGGGCCTCCTTCATAGTGCCACGCCTCTATTGTTCTCCCAGGGATCGGCAAGCGTGTCCAAAGAAGCGGGCCTGACTCTGCGGGTGCCTGTAAAGACCCCGTTGATGGGGGAGGACTGGGCCGGCTCGGGGCGGGTGAGGGATTCGGCCTCCACGGGCCTTGCATCGCCAATGAACTTGGGGGTTGTCTCCGAGACCAGCCCGATGAACGCGCCCAGGGGCGTCTTCTGCATGAGGGCCGATGACTCGAAACCCTTGGTGTAAGGGATCAGGCCCAGGGGCAGGAGCGGGGTGGTGCCCCACAGGGTCTTTGTGTCGCCGAGGATCTCCCTCAGCAGCCCCTTCAGCTCGAAGGGGTTGAAGAACCTGGCCGTGGAATATACGTCGGGCCTGATGAGCCCCCTGATTCTCCTGTAAAGGGAGGTTGCGGAAAGGCTGTTCAAGCACCCCACCAGGACCCGGGACCTGGCCACCCGCGCGGCCTCGGCCAGCGCCCTGAGGGGGTCGTCCACGAACTCCAGGGTGGTGATGAGGGAGACTATGTCGAACTCGTTGTCCGAAAAGGCCAGGTCTTCCGCGTACCCGTGGCTCAGGTCCGCGGCCTCGCGCAGCCGCTCCTTCGCGAGGTTGAGGCCCGACCACGAGGGGTCCACGCCGGTGACACTCAAACCCAGCTCCCTGAAGAGAAAGAGGTGGAAGCCCGGCCCGCAGCCCACGTCCAGGAGCCTCTCCCCGGAGCGGGGCTTCAGGAGTCTGACCATGAGCTCCCACTGCAGCCGGGCCACCGCCGCGCCCCTGGGGGAAGAGTACCACGCGTCCAGGGCCTCGGTCTCTTTAAGGGAAAAGATATGGCCCACGTAATGCTTCCTCTCTCAGGCGCCGGGTATACCGGGCGCGGTTGAAGAATCCCCCAAAAGGTAAAAAACCCCCCGCACCACTTTACTCCGCAAAGGGGCTTATGACAACCAAAGACGGCTACATGGAGTCGGCCGCCATGCCGGTGCGCAGACCGAAGGGCCGGGGCAGCACCTTGATGAAGAAGGCTCCCACCTGGAGCCCCCGGCGGACCACCTCCACCCGCGCGCCGCCCGGCCCGGCCAGCTCCTCCGGGGTGAAGGGGGAGTCGAGGTCCGCCTCAGTGCCGCGCACGATATAGGTGAGGGGGCCTTCGTCGAAGTTGGCCTTGAAACCCACCACCCGGCAACTCTTTCCCCAGGTCAGCCCCACCTCGCCCCCAACCGGGCAGGCCACGAGCCTCTGCTTGCCCTCCTTTACCACCAGGTAGCTGAGGGTTGGATCGTGGATGAGAACCCAGAACCTGCCCACCTCGGTGTCGCCGAAGGACGCGACAATGGGGTACCGCTTTCCCATCTTGCTATTGGAGAACCTGGTGAGGAGCTTGCGGGCCGTGTCTATCCTGAACCCGCGGTCGTCGCCCAGGTTGAGC